>NZ_JBRBZA010000015.1:0-116650 GCF_053493975.1 Thermomicrobium sp. | reverse complement strand
GATGTTCGATTCGATGAGTCCCCAGTTCTTCAGCATCCACGAAAAAGGACTCAGCACCGCATCGTAGAGCATCAACCAGGCCAGGCTGGAGAGCGCAGTCGGTACGATCCACGGAAGCAGGAGAGCCGCGCGCAACACGTTTCGCAACGGAAACACCTGGTTCAAGAGGAGCGCCAGCAGCAGACCGAGCAACAACTTGAATGGTACCGTCACGAATCCATAAATGAAAGTGTTGATCACCGTCAACCGGAAGACGCTATCGTGCAGAAGCTCCCGATAATTCCGCAACCCGACGAATTCGCCACCCGGAAATCCGACCATCCGGTCGGTCAGTGAGATCCAGATTCCGAGGAAGAACGGATAACTCATGAACAGGAGCAAGATCAGCCAGCCGGGCGACATGAACAGGTAGGCGAGAACCGGCTCGCTGTCGAGCCACTGGCGCACTCGCTCCCGCATCGTCAACGGGAGTGCCTGGACAGCGGTCCTGGCTGGCGCAGTCGTCATGGGATTACTCCGATCCTCGTGACGGTGTCGGTGCATCAGTCAGGCTGGAGCAGTCGGCCGACTGCCCCAGCCTGGACTCGCTCATCGGCTATAGATCTTCTCCAATTCGCTGGCGCCCCACTGGATCGCTTCCTCGGCATTGCCGGATTGGATCGCGCGGGCGAACGTATCGACCACGACATACCGCGCGAACGCCTCGGCTGCTTTCTCGTTGCCCAACCCAGCGTAGCCTTTGTTGCGACCGTACTTGGCTGCTTCCACATAGGGCACGAGCTTCGGGTCAGCCTTGTAGTACGGGTCGTTCAAGTAGTACTGAGTCGGCGCCACCTGGTATCCCTGCTGGATCTCCAGCCACTTGCGGAACTGCTCGGGCGCCGTCCACCACTCGAGGAACGCCTTGGCGCCCGCAACGTTCTTCGAGTACTTGAGGATTCCGACCGACCAACTCCCCAAATTGTTGAAGCGGCCGGCTGGTCCCTTCGGATAGATATGGTGGATGATGTCCTCCGCGATGTCCGGCGCCTGTTTCTTGGCCGCGATGTAGATGCTGCTCCCGTTGAAGGTCCAGCCGATCTGTCCGGCTAGGAAAGCCCGGTTGTTGGTCGCATCGTCCCAGGACAATCCAGTTTCGTCGAACGCTTGCTTCCAATAGCTCAGCAAGAGCTTCATCCCCTCGACGAACTGCGGCTTGTTGAAGGCGACTGTCTTCCCGTCCGCTTCGACCTCCATTGCCCCGTAGGCCCACATGTAGGCATAGGCGAAGGACGGCGGGTCACCGGTCGAGTGACCGAACGCCTGTCCGAGCGGCATACCCAACTTCTTGAATTCCACGCCGATCTTGAAGAGGTCTTCCCAAGTGTCCGGCGGATTGTTCGGGTCTGGCCAGCCAGCCTTTTCCAGGAGGCTCTTCCGGAACACTTGTGCGCTCGTCGGAGAGCCGATCGGAATACTCAGCCACTGATCGCCGACCATGACGGTCTTCTTGACCCAATCGAAGTAGTCACCCTCACCTTTGATCCGCTTTTCGACGATGTCGGCGACATCCACCAGTGCGTCCTTATACAGGGACGGCCAAGTATCGAACATCCCGACGATGTCCGGTCCAGCACCTGCTTGGACAGCCGCGCTGATCTTGGGCTGGAGATCCGGCCAGTTGATGAAGTCGATCGTCGCCTCGACACCGGTTTCCTTCCCGAACTCCTGGAGCTGTTGCTTCATGAGATCCTGGGTCTCGGGAACGAAGAGGGTGCCGAAGAGGATGTTCAACTTCGTCCCCTTCAACACGACCGGAGTCGGTGTCGGCGGCGCGGCTAGCGTCGGGGTCGCAGCTGCCGCTGGCGTCGGGGTGGGTTGTGCCGCTGGAGCAGCCGTCGGAGTCGGTTGCGGTGCCGGTGTCGGCGTGGCCTGCTGCGCACAGGCCGCCAGTAACGCGCTCACTGCAGGCACCGCAGCACCGACCGCCAACCCCCGGAGCAGCCCCCGCCGCGTGAGCTTCGATCCGACCCGGTAGCCACGTGGTTCACCAGTCATCCCTGGACCTCCTCCTCGCTTCACCAGTAACCCACCCGCGCTGCCGTACGCTCGGTCGTTCGTCGTTTCATCCGTTGTCCGATATTCCGGACGCTCGGAGAAGACAACCGATTCGACCTCGCATCCCAGCAGCTCTGCCGAGAGGCTACGCGATCAGCAGTATGCCTGTCAAGAGGGTTCCTCGAAAGAGCCTCCACTCGTCATCGCCGGTCCAGTACGCTACGATGCATGAGCAGGTCGCGCACAGGGGAGGCTCTGCTATGCCCGTGCCCGCTTGGGAACCGACCGCAGCAGAGTTCAGCCGCAGCCGGCTGCAGCGTTTTCTCGCGCAGCTTGGGTTCCGCTCCGTAGACGAGCTCCGCCAGCATGCTGCCAACGACCCAGCCTGGTACTGGGACGCTGCGCTGCGCGCTCTGGATATCCGCTGGCTCAGGCCGCCCACTCAGATTCTCGACCTTTCGCATGGTCTACCCTGGGCGACCTTCTTCCCTGACGCTGTCTACAACTATGTCGCCGACACACTGGGCCGGTGGGGAACCGAGAGCCGTCCCGCTCTCATCTGGGAAGGCGATGACGGCTGCGCAGTCGTGCTCACTTTCCGCGACATCGCGACCGCCGTGCCCCGACTCGCCGCCGGTTTGTCCGCCCTGGGAGTTCGACCGGGCGACCGCGTCGGCCTCTTCCTCCCGATGATCCCCGAAACTGCTTTGGCCACGCTGGCGCTGGGCTGGCTCGGCGCGATCGTCGTTCCGGTCTTCTCCGGCTTCGGTTCCGAGGCGGTCGCGACCCGCTTGCGCGACGCCGAGGCGACGGTTTTGATCACCGCTGATGCTTTCCCGCGTCGAGGTCAACTCGTGCATCTCAAAGAGATCGCCGATCGCGCCGTCGCTGAGTGTCCCACGATCCAGCATGTCGTCGTGGTGCGGCGCAGCGGCACTCCTGTTTCCTGGACACCGAACCGCGATCGATGGTGGGACGACCTGGCAGACAACTCCTCCGAGGCGCTCCCCGCCACAGCTACTCCAGCCAACGCCCCCTTCATGCTCATCTATACTTCCGGCACCACCGGACGACCGAAGGGAACCGTTCACGTCCAGGCTGGTTTTCCTCTCAAAGCAGCCCATGACCTCGCCTTCTGCTTCGATGTCCAACCGTTCGATCGCGTCTTTTGGCTGACCGACATTGGCTGGATGATGGGCCCCTGGCTCATTCAAGGGACACTGCTCCTCGGTGCGACCATCGTCTTGTACGAGGGCACTCCTGATTGGCCAGTACCGGACCGACTGTGGCGCCTCGTCGCGACTCACCGCACCACGGTGCTCGGCCTCACACCGACGGTCGTTCGCGCACTCATGGCCCGCGGTGCTGCACCGACTGCACAGCACGATCTCTCGAGTCTGCGCGCCTTTGGGTCGACCGGTGAGCCCTGGAATCCGTCTCCCTGGTGGTGGCTCTTCGAAACCGTAGGGAACCGCCAACGTCCCATCATCAATTACACCGGTGGGACGGAGATCGGTGGTGGTATCCTCGCCTGCACCACTATCGAGCCGCAAGCCCCGTGTTCCTTCACGGGGCCAGTCCCCGGAATGGCTGCCGACGTCGTTGACGAGAATGGCCGACCAGTGCGCGGGCGCGTCGGAGAACTCGTCATTCGGCAACCGTGGGTCGGTATGACGCGCGGCTTCTGGCGCGATCCGGAGCGCTATCTCGCTACGTACTGGTCGCGCTGGCCTCACCTTTGGGTCCATGGCGACTGGGCACTCATCGACGATGGCTTTTGGTTCATCCTCGGACGATCGGACGACACGCTGAAAATCGCGGGAAAGCGTCTGGGACCGGCGGAAGTGGAATCGATCGCCGTCTCGCACCCAGCCATTCAAGAAGCAGCAGCGATCGGTATCCCCGATCCGGTGAAGGGGGAAGCGTTAGTCCTCTTCTGTGTGACTCGAAGCGGTATCCAACCGTCGGAACGACTCGCTGAGGAGATCAGCGATCTCATCGCTCAACAGCTCGGCAAACCGCTTCGGCCCCAGCGGGTGTACATCGTGCGCGACCTGCCTCGAACACGCAATGCCAAGATCATGCGTCGGGTGATCCGCGCTGCTTATCTCGGCCAAGATACGGGAGACGTTTCCGCGCTCGAGAATCCGGCGGCAGTCGCCGAGATCGCGGCGCTCGGACGAGCCGCCGGTGTCGAGGAGACAACGGAAGGGAAACATCCGTGAGCGAACGCCCACCGACGCTCGTTCGACATCGGCCACGCGGTCTCCTTCGCCTCGCTTTCAAGTTGCCGGTCTACCTGTATCGCGGACCGCTGGCGAGTCTCCTCGCCTGGCGGTGCGTGATCCTCCTCACCACCATCGGCCGCAAGACCGGCTTGCCTCGGCGCACGGCAGTCAGCGCGATGCGCTTGGATGACCGTTTCATCGTCTTCGCCGGCTTCGCGGGCGTACGCGCCGACTGGTACCGTAACCTGCTCGCGCACCCGGAGGTGATCGTGCGCGCCGGTCACCAGTGTTGGCGTGCCACGGCCCGAGTGGTGCTCGATCCGGCCGAGCGACGTGCCTTGATGGCACGGATGGCCGAGTACTCCCGACGCTGCGGCCCCCCGCTGGCCGTCCGCCCTCTGCTTCGCGTTTTGCACATCTTCGACTACGACGCCGAGATCGCTTTCGCTCTCGCCCACGCAGAAGAACTACCGGTCGTCGAACTTCGACCACACAGCCAGATACCTTGTTCATAGCTCGGTCGGTGAGAGTGACTGCGCGGCTGCGCTATGATTGAGTGCCGGTCCGGTTCCCCAACCCGGCGACCGGTTCGGCTATCCGGCAGCCTCCGGATAGTTAGGAGGGTAGCAGGATGACGAACCCGCTTCGACAACTCGCTCTCTTCGGTCAGAGTTTCTGGCTCGATTATTTGAGCCGTTCCTTGATTACCTCCGGCGAGTTGGCTCGACTGATCGAAGACGATGGGCTGAGCGGTGTGACGTCCAATCCCACGATCTTCGATAAGGCGATCGCGAGCACCGAAGAGTATGATGAGGAAATCGGCGAACTGGCCGCACGCGGACTCTCCGATGAGGCGATCTTCGAGGAACTCGCTGTCCACGACGTACAGAAAGCCTGTGACCTGTTGTGGCTCGTCTACGAGGCTTCCCAGGGTCAGGACGGCTTCGTTTCGCTGGAGTTACCACCGGCGCTCGCTGACGATACCGAGCGAACCATCGCGGAAGCCCGACGACTCTTTGCCAAGATCGACCGTCCCAACGCGATGATCAAGGTGCCGGGGACACCGGCTGGCATTCCCGCCATCGAGCAGTTGATCGCCGATGGTGTCAACGTCAATGTGACCCTGCTCTTCGCACTCGATACCTACGAGCGCGTGATGGAGGCGTACCTGCGCGGAATCGAGCGCCGTCTCGCAGCCGGGCAAGCAGTCGACCGCATCGCGTCAGTAGCCAGCTTCTTCGTCTCTCGCGTCGACACCGCGGTCGACCAGCAGTTGGACGCCTTGCTCGCGAGGGTGACGGATACCGAAGAGCGGGCACGCATCGAGTCCTTGAAGGGCAAGGCTGCGATCGCCAATGCCAAGCTGGCTTACCAGCGCTTCAAACGAGTGTTCCTGCAAGGAGAGCGATTCGCCCGCTTCCGCGAACGCGGTGCGCAGATCCAACGGATCCTGTGGGCCAGCACCTCCACCAAGAATCCGGCCTACTCCGACGTGATGTATGTCGAGCATCTGATCGGCCCCTATACCATCCAGACGATGGCTCCGGTGACCGTCGAGGCCTATCGCGACCACGGTAGACCGCGAGCCAACACGGTCGAGGAAGGCCTGGACGAAGCTGAACGCATTCTGGCCACCCTCGAGGAATTGGGAATCTCCTACCAAGAGATCACGCAGAGGCTCCAACGCGAGGGAGTGGAGTTGTTCCAAGCATCGTACGAAAGCGTCTTGCGTCGCATCGCTGAGCGGCGACGCAGCATCATCACGACGAGCGAACGCCTGGGCAGCGAACTCGCTCGCTACGGATCGGATATCGAGCGGACGATCGACGCACTCCTCGCAGCGGATACGGTGGAAAGGATCTGGCAACGCGACGCCAGTGTCTGGACCGACGATGCGAAACGGCAGCGGACGATCAGCCAGCGGCTCGGCTGGCTCTCCATCGCTGACCAAATGCGACGACACCTCCAAGAGTTGGAGAGTTTTCGGCAAGAGATCCGCGAACGCCGCTACACGCATCTGCTTTTGCTCGGCATGGGTGGCAGTAGTCTCGCGCCCGAGGTGTTCCAGCGTGTGTTCGGCCACGATGCCGAGCACCCCGAGCTCCTCGTTCTCGACACGACCAATCCTGACACCATTCGCCGGCATCGCGAACGCCTCGACCTCGCCCGTACGCTCCTCCTGGTCAGTTCCAAGTCGGGAACGACGCTGGAGACGGTGAGCCTGGCTGCCTATTGGTTCGCCGAGTTCGAGCGCGAATTGGGCGAGCGTGCCGGCCAGCATCTGGTCGTCATCACCGATCCCGGTACACCGCTCGAGGACTGGGCACGCAGCCGGCAAGCCTGGCGCATCTTCCTCAACCCACCGGACATCGGTGGTCGTTATAGTGCACTGTCCTTCTTCGGCCTCGTGCCAGCAGCGGCGATCGGTTTGCCTCTCGCAGCACTGCTGGATCCCGTTCCGGCTATGGCAGAGCGCCTCCGCCGCTCCACACCGGAGAATCCTGGCCTCTGGCTCGGAGCCACCCTCGGCACACTGGCGCAGCTCGGGCGCGACAAGGTCACGTTCGTGCTCGAACCAGCCGTCGCCCCGTTGGCTGATTGGTTGGAACAGCTGATCGCGGAGAGTACCGGCAAGCAAGCGACTGGGCTCATCCCAGTTATTCATGAACCCCACCTCGCTCCCGAGCAGTACAGCAACGACCGCGTCTTCGTGACCTTGGATCTGGCCTTGCAGCCGCACACTCCGACGGAAGCCCTGCTCAAGGCGATCGAGACGCTCGGTCATCCCGTCGTCCGCACGCGATTCTGGAACCTCTGGGAACTCGGTGCCGAGATGTTGCGGTGGGAGTTCGCCATCGCTGTTGCCGGGAAAGTCCTCGGCATCGACCCCTTCGACGAGCCGGATGTCCAGGCAGCCAAGGATCGAACCGCACGGTTGCTCGCTCATTATCAGCAAACCGGTGAACTCGTCCGGCCACCGGCCGCATTCAGTGAGGGCTCGCTCGTGGTCGGAGGCACCGAAGCCAGCGACCTGCGCAGTGCGCTCACCGATCTCATCGGTCGTCTGCCGCCGGCCGGCTACCTCGGCCTTCTCGCTTTCATCGACCCGACACCCGATGCCCTCGAGCGGCTCCATGCCATCCGTCAACTCCTGGCTGAACGCCTCCGCATCCCGACCGTCCTCGGAATCGGACCGCGCTATCTCCATTCGACCGGTCAGCTCTTCAAGGGTGGTCCGAACACCGGTGCTTTCATCCAACTCGTGAGCGAACCGGCGAACGATCTCCCCGTGCCAGGCCAGCGCTACAGTTTTCGCACCATGTTCCTGGCTCAGGCATACGGCGACTACGAAGAACTGGTGAGTCGGGGACGGCCGGTTCTCCAGATCACCGTGCGGGACGATGCACTGAAAGCGTTGGAGCAACTCGAGCAAGCGCTCGTCGTGACGGTGCACTGAGATGCAAGACAGAGGAGCGAGCGATGGAACTCGCCATCGTGGGACTCGGTCGAATGGGTAGCAACATGGCCCGCCGCTTGCTCCGCGGCGGCCACCGGGTGGTGGCCTACAATCGAAGCCCCGAGCCGATCGCTGTCTTGGAGCAGGAGGGAGCGATCGGTGTCTACACGCCAGAAGACGTCGTTCGAGCGCTGACACCGCCACGCGTCGTCTGGCTGATGCTGCCCGCCGGCGACCCCACTGAACAGATGCTCTGGCACTTCGCTGGCCTTTTGCAACCCGGGGATATCCTCGTCGATGGTGGAAACACCTATTGGAAAGACTCGGTTCGGCGCGCAGCAGCACTGCAGGAGCGCGGTATCCGGTTCCTGGACATCGGAACGAGTGGGGGAATCTGGGGACTCGAGTACGGGTACTGTCTCATGATCGGCGGTGACGAGTCCGCCTTTCGTCACCTCGAGCCGGCGCTCGTCACGCTGGCTCCCGAGGACGGCTACCGGTATCTCGGACCCGCCGGAGCCGGTCATTTCGCCAAGATGGTACACAACGGAATCGAGTATGGTCTCATGCAGGCCTATGCCGAGGGCTTCGAGATCCTCGAACGATCCCCCTATCGGTACGATCTCGCCGAACTGGCAGCACTGTGGAATCGCGGCAGTGTCATCCGCTCCTGGCTATTGGAACTGAGCGAGCGGGCCTTCCGCCGAGACCCGTCGCTCGCCACGATCCGCGGTTACGTCGAAGACTCCGGCGAGGGACGCTGGACCGTTCTGACCGCGATCGAAGAGGACGTGCCTGCACCAGTGATCACTCTCTCGCTCCAAATGCGCTTCCGCTCGCGTCAGGAAGATTCTTTCGCCGCAAAGGTCGTCGCAGCCCTCCGTCGCGAGTTCGGTGGACACGCTGTCAAAGCAGCTGAGCACGAGTCGTCTGGAGCGAGTCCATGACCATCACGACAGCGCAGAATCCGCTCCGCGAAGGTCTCCGCTTCGAGCGATTGCCGGACCCGTGTATCATGGTCATCTTCGGGGCATCGGGCGACCTCACCCATCGCAAGCTCATCCCAGCACTGTATAACCTGGCTTATGACGGGCTGCTCCCACCGGGCTTCTCGGTCGTCGGCTATGCCCGCCGACCGTACACGGACGAGGAGTTCCGGCAGGAGATGCGCGCTGCCGTCGAGCGCTTCTCGCGTCGGCAGCCGATCGATCCGGATGTTTGGGAAACCTTCGCCCAAGGTCTCTTCTATTTCGCGGCCGACTTCCACGACGCATCGGCCTACCCCAAGCTCGGTGAGCTGCTGGAGCGGATCGATCGCGATCGGGGAACAGTTGGTAACCGGATCTACTATCTGGCGACCCCCCCTGACGCCTACGAGACGATCACGCAACTGCTCGGGGAAAATGGCCTCTCTCGCCCGAACCGACCGGAAAGCTGGGTTCGGCTGATCGTCGAGAAGCCTTTCGGACACGATTTGGAGAGTGCGATCGCGCTCAACGAGCATCTCCTGCGGTACTTCCGCGAGGATCAGATCTACCGAATCGATCACTATCTCGGCAAGGAGACAGTCCAAAATATTCTGGCGCTCCGCTTCGCCAACGGCATCTTCGAGCCGATCTGGAACCGCAACTACATCGATCATGTGCAGATCACCGTCGCCGAGACGATCGGCATCGAAGGTCGAGGAGGGTACTACGACCGGGCTGGTGCGTTGCGCGACATGGTCCAAAACCATATGCTCCAGCTTCTGAGCGTCGTCGCCATGGAACCACCGATCGCGTTCGAAGCCGACCCCGTCCGCGACGAGAAGGTCAAAGCACTGCGTGCCATTCGGCCGATCCGCCCGGAGGAGGTGAACGAACTCACGGTGCGGGGGCAATACGGGCCCGGATTCATCGCCGGTCGTCCGGTACCAGGCTACCGCGAAGAGCCGCGGGTCGCGCCGAACTCGTTGACCGAGACCTATGTCGCCCTCAAGCTCTTCATCGACAACTGGCGCTGGGCCGACGTTCCCTTCTACTTGCGCACTGGGAAGCGTCTGCCACGTCGCGTGACCGAAATCGCTATCCAGTTCAAGCGAGTACCCCATCCCTTGTTCAAGGGTATGATCACCGCAGGCGTCGAGCCGAACTGGCTGATCATCCGCATTCAGCCCGACGAGGGTGTCTCACTGAACATCGCCGCCAAGGTTCCCGGTCCACGGATCCGCTTGCGAACGGTCACGATGGGGTTTCTCTACGGGACCTCGTTCCTGGTACCGACACCGGACGCCTACGAGCGGCTCCTGCTCGACTGTATGCTCGGCGATTCCACGCTCTTCACGCGGCGGGACGAGACGGAGGCCGCCTGGGTGCCGATTACGCAGATCCTCCGTGGGTGGGCAGAAGCCCCTCCGCCGGAGTTTCCCAATTACGATGCTGGAACGTGGGGACCGCCCGAAGCTGAGCAGTTCATTGCCCGAGACGGTCGCCGTTGGCGACGTCCTTAGTCGTGTCCCGGCGCGGAGGTGCGCTGTGTCTACCGTTCCCCCACCGACACTTCCTTTCGATATCGATGCCATCGAGCGCGAGCTCGCTCGTCTCTGGCAGTCCGCACCACTGTCCTATCGCCGGAACGAGCTCGCCCTCAGCCGCACCAGTGTCCTGACCCTTTTCGTGCACGCTCCCGATGTGGAACGAGCAGAGTGGGCACGCGACATCATCTCGCGACTCTCGACGCACCACCCGTCGCGCGTCGTGATGCTGGTCGCCGTCCCGCGCGAACACTTGACCGAACCAGCGATCAGTATCCAGTGCAACCTCGGGTTAGCCGAGCGGTACGCACCATGCTACGAGCAGATCACCATCACCCTGCCGGTCGATCATCTCGTCCTACTCCCGAGCGTCCTCATGGCGCTCGCCTTACCTGACCTCCCAGCATTTCTCTGGTGGTTGGGACCGCTTCCCTGTCACGAGCGACGGTTCATTCCGGTCACGCGGGCGGTCGATCGTCTGATTTTCGATTCCCTGGAAAGTCGTCACCCGTTGGAGGATCTCATCGCCACGCGTCGGCTCGTTCAACAGGTCTCGCGCACCACAGCCGTTTCCGATCTGAACTGGGCACGACTGGGGCCATGGCAGGAAACGACCGCCCGGATGTTCGATATCGAGCACTGCCGCTGGGCCCTCGAGGCGATCACGACCGTCGAAGTGCACTACGGGCACTGGCCAGAGCGCAGCGTGCGCAACCCGACTCAGGCTTTGCTCTACCTCGGCTGGCTGGCCAGCCGTCTCGGTTGGCGTTCGACCACCGTGCTCCCGGAGGGCGAAGGCTGGGCCTTTTCTTGCCGCGCACCTGGCCAGCGCTCGATCGCGTGCACGATCCTGCCGGAAGACTGTGCGCAACCGTTTCACGGTCAGGTGCTTCGGGCTCGGTTCGTCGCGCAACATGACCAGGACGCCGCGAGCTTTTCGATCGAGCTAAGCGGGCAAAATGGTGCCACGGTTCGCCTCCGGGCACACGACCGCAACCACTGTCTATTGGAACACGCGTTCCATCACAACTTGCTCGAGATGCAGCGACTCCTCATCGGAGAACTCCAGGAGACTGGGCCGGATTGGCTCTACGAGCAGGCGCTCGACGAAGCAACGGGCTTCGCGGTTGAGATCCGCAAACTGGCCAAAACCTGAGTGAGGAACCGCATGACGTGCCGTGTACAGGTATCCGAGACGACCGAAGAAGCAGTCAGGCAGGCCGCAGACGCGATCGTGCGCATCCTTCGGGATGCTATCGAGGAGCGCGGCTGGACCAGCCTGGCCTTGGCCGGTGGACGAACACCTCGCCCGCTCTACCTGCAGCTCGCCCAGCCTCCGTACCGCACGGCCGTCCAGTGGGAACGTGTCGAATGGTTCTGGAGCGACGAGCGCCCCGTACCACCGGATCATCCAGACAGCAATTACCGGCTCGCAGCCGAAACGCTCTTTGCTGAGCTCGCTCCCCCGGCATCGCGCATCCACCGCATCTTGACCGAACTCGATCCTCGCGAAGCTGCTTGCCGGTACGAGGCGACGATCCGGAGCGTCTTCCGAGTCGGTCCGCCCGCGATTCCGCGCTTCGATCTCATCCTCCTGGGAATGGGTGCCGATGGGCACATCGCCTCGCTCTTCCCGGGAACGGCGGCGCTCGAGGAACAGGATCGGCTCGTCGTCGCCAACGAGGTACCGCAGTTGCAGACGACACGCTTGACCTTCACACCGCCCCTCCTCCGCGCTGCCAGGGCTATCCTGGTCCTGGTCACGGGAGAAGAGAAGGCTCCGGCCGTGCGGGATGCGCTCGAGGGACCGCTGGATCCCCAACGCCTCCCGGCTCACCTGCTTCGCCAGGCGGAAGGCCAGGTGCTCTGGATCCTCGATCGAGCGGCTGCCAGCCAATTAGCCGGTCACTACGGTCGTCGCGGTTCTTCACAGCCGAGCGCCGATCGCGGCTAGCCAACTCGCAGTTCCGTCCAAATCCGGTCGTACTTTACGTAATCAGGACCGAGATCTTTGAACCATTGCAAACGCTTCCACGTCGTGTCGTCGAGATAGACCGCCGGATCGCTCACGAGATTCGGGTCGAGCAATCCCTGCTCGCGGGCTGTCCGGTTCGGGCTCGCGTACCCAACGTAGGTCGCATTGCGAGCCGCGATTTCCGGCCAACAGAGATAATCGATGAACACCATCGCGGCATAGCGATGCGGCGCTCCCTTCACGACGCACAGGTTGTCCTGCCACACAGCACACCCCTCTTTGGGGATGACGTACCGGATCGTTGGTCGCTCTCGCTTGGCCAGGATCGCCTGCCCCGTCCAGCAATGTGCGATCACTGCTTCGCCAGCGATCACGAGTTCGTCGTTGTTCTCGCTCGTGTACGTGAGGACGAACGGCTTCTGCGCCTTGAGAACTTCGAGGGCTCGCTGCAGAGCCTCGTCGCTCGTCTCGTTCAGCGGATATCCGAGCCACAAGAGCGCCGCCGCGATCGTCTCGCGGTAGTAGCCGTGCATGACGATCTTGCCGCGCGCCGCCTCGGCCGGCTCGAAAAGTGCTGACCAACTGTCCAGGTCTGGACCGAGCACAGCGGTGTCGTACGCGTAACCGGACGTTCCCCAGAAGTACGGCACGCTGTAACGGTTTCCTGGATCATAAGGGCCGTTGAGATTGTTGGGATCCAAGTGCTCGATCGCGCGCACGACGGAGCGGTCGAGCGGTTCGAGAAGGCCGAGGCCGATCAAAATCTGCACCGCATAGTCGGTCGGCACGACGATATCGTACGCAATACCACCCTGCTGCAGCTTGGCGATCGCCTGTTCGTTGGTGTCGTACGTATCGATCGTCACCTTGACACCGGTTAGCCGTTCGAAGTCGCTTAGGACATCCGGATCGATGTAGTCGCCCCAGTTGAAGACAAACAGTTCCCCCTCCAAGCGCGCCCGGTCCACGTAGGCTGGTAACTGTAAGCCGGAGGATGGAACCACTGTTGGGACGGGTGCCGCGGCAGGAGAGGAGCGGGGAGCCGCACTTTCGGGTTCACCGCTTCGGCAGCTCAGTGCGAGCGGACTTCCCATCGCGAGTGCCCCGAGCAACCGGAGCAGCGCTCGTCGACTGTAAACGCGACCGTTGCTCATGTTCCCCTCCACTGCGGAATTTTCCCGACCGTTTCTATCCTCTGGTTCGGTATGCTATGCACGCGATGCGAAAGTCGCATCGTCGAACGAGAAAGGGCCGACTCGATGGAAACCTGGCTACCGATCGTCAACACCGCACTCATCGCGCTCAGTGGAGTGAGCGTGCTCATAGGCTATATCGCGGTGCGCCTGCGTCGAATTCAGTTCCACCACCGTGCGATGCTGGTCGGCACGGTGTTTGCCGCATTATTCCTGATCGTCTACGTGCTGCGCTACTTCCTGCTCGGCACCAAGCTCTATACGGGAGAGGGTTGGGTTCGACTCGTCTACTTCGCCATTTTGATTTCCCACACGATTCTCGCCATCATCCTCGGCCCACTCGTCCTGGTTACCCTCGGTCGGGCATTCCGCCGACAGTTCAGCCGACACCGCGCGATCGCCCGCTTGACTCTGCCCATTTGGCTCTACGTCGCCGTGACCGGCTGGATCATTTTTGCGATGCTGTACGGACTTTAGGTGAAGCATGAAGACTCCTTCCCTGCTGCTCATTCTCGATGGTTTCGATCCGAGTTACGTTGAGATCGCATCGCCACCTCATCTCGACGCGCTTCGTCATCACAGCTCATTCGCGTTGGTCGAGGCAGTCTTGCCGACCGTCACGAACGTGAACCATGCTGCGATCATCACGGGCCAGTTTCCCGAGCGAACTGGCATTGCCAGCAATTTTCGTTTCGACCCGAACACCGGTCGTGGTGAGTTCATCGAGTCCAGCGAAGCTCTGCGATGCCCGACCGTGCTGGAGAGCATCGCTGCGCGGGGCGGTAAGACAGCCCTGCTCACCTCGAAGCGCAAGCTGCTTCGTTTTCTTGGTCGGGGAGCCCACTTCGCAGTCGCTGCGGAAGAGCCACCCCGCGAATTCGTCCAGAGACTGGGAACCCCACCCCCGATCTACTCCGACCGAATCGACGATTGGACACTCCGTGCGCTCCTCCATCTCGTTCGGACAGAACACCCGGATGTGGTCTATTGCACGACGACCGATTACGTCACGCACCGCTGGCCCCCCGATGCGGGCGAGGCTATCGCTTATGTCCGGGGGATCGACCAGCGGATCGGAGAACTGCTCGAACTCGCTCACGACTACCGTATCGTGATCACGGCCGACCATGGCATGCGAGCGAAGACCCGCGCTGTCGACCTCGTTGCTGCGCTGGCCGCTGCCGGTATCCGGGCGACCTTCGTTCCGCCGATCAAGGATCGCTATGTCGTCCATCACCAGAACATGGGAGGATCCGGTTACGTCTTTCTCCATTCCGGTTCGGTGAAGCACGCTCGGACAGTCTTGGCACGGCTTCCGGGCGTTCTCGCTGTGGAAGAACGGGAAACAGCCGCGCAGCTCTTCCGGTTGCCCCTCGATGCCATCGGCGATCTGTTCGTCCTCGCGGACGAGGCGACAGTCTTTGCGCCCTCAGGGGTGTTCAGTGACATCGTGACACCGGTCAGTCTCCGCTCGCACGGGAGCCAGCACGAGCGGACAGTCCCGATGTGGGGTGCTGGGGTCGACGTGAGGAGCGCCCGCTGGAACTTGGACGCCTCTCGCCTTCTCGGTCTCGTTCCGGAGGAGAGGACATGATCGACACGAGCGCCACACCTGCTCGTACCGAGCAACCAGCCACCGAATACGCTGTCATCGTCGATGGACTCGTCAAGGAGTACGAAGGTCGTCGCGTCGTCGATGGATTGAGCTTCGCCATCCGGCGCGGTGAGGTCTTCGCCCTGCTCGGACCGAACGGAGCGGGAAAGACGACGACGATCGAAATTCTGGAAGGTTACCGGCGCCCCGATGCAGGCCGGGTGCGCGTGCTGGGCCTGGATCCCTGGCGCGACAGCGATCGATTGAAGCCGCGTATCGGCGTGATGCTCCAGAGTGGAGGCATCTATCCGACGGCGACGCCGCGCGAACTGCTGGAACTGTTCGCAGCTTTTTACCCGGACCCGCTCGATCCCCGCGAACTCTTGCGTCTGGTCGGGCTGGAGGAGGTGAGCCGGGTCCGCTATCGTCGCCTCTCCGGTGGACAACAGCGCCGTCTGGCACTTGCGCTGGCTCTCGTGGGGCAACCGGAACTGCTCTTCCTCGACGAGCCGACGACCGGTATGGATCCGCAGGCACGGCGATTGACCTGGTCGCTCATCGAGTCGCTCAAGGCACGCGGTATCACGATCCTGCTGACGACGCATTTTCTAGAGGAGGCTGAGCGACTGGCGGATCGGGTCGCCATCATCGACCACGGTCAGCTCGTCACCTCGGGAACGCCGCGCGAACTCATGCATCACGACGCTGACTCGTTGACGATCGCGGCAACGACTCCGCTCGATCTGACAGAACTAGCCCGACTGAGGACAGTCGACGAAGCACGACGACTAGCCGACGGACGCGTCGTGCTCACGACAACGCAGCCGCTGGAGACACTGGTCGAGCTCGCGATCTGGGCGCGCGACCGCGGTATCCTCCTCACCGAAATCCGCGTGGGGCAGCAGTCGCTCGAAGACGTTTTCTTACGACTCACCGGGACCGATGTGAGGGAGTGATCGCACGATGCACGCACTCTGGGCTCAAGCGCGCATGGAAGTGCGGCTCACTTTGCGCAGTGGGGAAGGACTCCTCGTCACCCTCGTCATACCGACCGCGCTGCTCGTCTTCTTCGCACTGCTGGGTCTAGCGCCCAATCAGTACGCGCGACCGATCGATTTTCTGCTACCCAGCATGCTCGCCCTGGCAGTGATCTCGATCGGCTTGGTTAGCCTCAGCATCCGCACGGCATACGAGCGCCATTACGGTGTCCTCAAGCGGCTCGGAGCGACGCCGCTCGGCCGTGGTCGCCTGATCGTCGCCAAGATCGCCTCGGTGGTCACGATCGAACTCCTGCAGACGGTGTTGCTCGTCGCGGTCGCCCTCGCCTTTGGCTGGCGCCCGACTGGCTCCGCGCTGTTCGCCAGCTTGGTTCTTCTCCTCGGGACGGCAACCTTCGCCAGTCTCGGCCTACTGATCGCGGGAGCGGTGCGCGCCGAAACGACGCTCGCTCTTTCCAACGGGCTCTACCTGCTTCTCATATTGCTCGGCGGTATCGCTTGGCCAGTCGAACACCTACCCGGTCCGCTCGCACTGGTCGGTCTTCTCCTCCCTTCCAATGCGCTGGCCAGTGCGCTCCGTTCGGTCTTGTCACCGGTGCCCGCGATTCCTCTTACCCAACTCGTGGCGCTCGTCCTGTGGACAGCCCTTTTTCTCGCGGTCGCCAAGCGTACCTTTCGCTGGGAGTAGCCATCAAGAACATTCGTCGATCAGGTGTTCGATCGCCAGGGAACGGAGTGCCTCGAGCGGGAGATCGGGCAATGGCCGGGGAGCGACCGTCCAACGTCGCTCGCGCCAGGTAAACGACACCTGCCGCTCGCTCGTGACACGCAGCCGCCCATTACCCAAGGTCGCCGCAGTCACGGCCTGCAAGGCGTCGGCCAAGTGAGTGAGCGCCGGATCATCGCTCACCGTCACGTGGAGATCATCGTCTTTCGGGTGAACCCTCCAAAGCAGGCCGATGTGCTGGATGAGCCGCGCGCCGATGACGATCCACCCACACAGCTCCCCGTGGAAATTGGTCGCCTCGCGCTCGTATTCGGCCAGGCGCTCGGGACTGTCCCAGTCGATGAGATACCGATCGCGCGAACTTCGGGCGGAAAAGATGCAGTCCCAACTCGGCGAGTACCGTTTCAGATCGACGATCGGCGTTCCATCGATGAAGTCGAGCGGTGCGACCCGTAACCGCAATCCCTCCACAGCCAGCAGGCGTGTTGCCGTCAAGGCGATCGGATTCGGCCGGGCGACCGAACGGAGACCGAACACACCGCGCCGTCGACGCGCCGGATCGTACTCCGGCCGCACCAACTCCAGGCGCTCGCGGTCTGCGTCGACGAACCAACCGAGCACCCAGAGGTGACTGTTCTCCTCGATCCGCAAGAGGCCATCGGTGAAATCTGGAAAGATCTCGATCTCTGCCTCGACTCCCTCGGGAGGCATGAGGCGTCGATCAGCGATCGGTGAGTGGACGACCCCAATGGGAACCAACCGAAAGGCTTCGTCGTTCACCTTGCCTGCTCCTCTGCGTCGTGCTCCGTTTCACGCGCGCACTTCGACGGTGATGCGATGCCAACCGGTCGCTCCATCGGGGAGCGGCGGCCGCTCCCGCTCTTCTTGGAGTCGACCGTCACCGTCCCAGGCGCGCACCACCAGGCGAGCACGTCCTTCTCGATTCGGACGCCAGGCGCTCCACCAGCGCACCCAGGAATACGGCGAGAGCGGACTCTCCAATTCGGCTGATTGCCAGGTGGCTCCTCCATCGACCGACACCTCGACACGCTGGATCCCGCGCGTTCCAGCGAAGGCGATACCACCGATGAGCACCTCCTGCCCGAGTGTCAGCACGCTCCCACCTCGGGGCGTATCGATGCGCGAGTGGATCTGGACGATCGCACTGTCGCTCCAGCCACGCTGTTGCCAGTACCCGAGGTAGTCGAAATCGACCAACTCGATCTCGGTGATCCACTTCACATTCTTCATGCCGTAAATACCCGGCACGACGAGGCGCAAGGGAAACCCATGTTCACGCGGGAGAGACTCGCCATTGAGACCATAGGCCAAGAGCACTGCAGGATCCAATGCGACCGAAAACGGGATGGAATCCGAGTAGTCATCGGCTGCCCGCAGCACGACGTCGACCAGTGGGTCCACCGGTTCCGCCTCCAACAGGAGATCGCGCAAGCGCAGACCGATCCACTCGCCGGTACTGATATACGGTCCCCAGACGTCATTGCTGATGCACTCGAGCGTCGAAATCATGCGCACCGCTGGTCGAGATCGCAAGGCCGCGAGATCAAGCTCCAAGGGGCGACGGACTCGTCCGCTGACCCGCAGCCGCCAGCGTGCGGGATCGACCTCCGGATCGGCGACATTCTTGGACACGACGTAGAAATCAGCGAGCGGTGTAATAGCGGGCGAAAGCCCACGCTCATCGACCGCGCGGGGCGCGCGCGACCGCGCCCCCAAACGAGTGAGGAGCCGACCAGCAGCCACCAGCCCCAACACGGCGCCTACACCGAGGAAGATGTGGAGCAAGCGCCGCCGGGTTTGCGAACTCGGTTGCGTCTCGGCAGAAACGATCGCCAATCCACTGACGAGAAAGAACGTACTCCCGGTCGCGACGACCAAGACGGTCGAGAGCGTCCCGCCGTACTCGTACGCGATCCAGGCTGCGCTGGACCACAGCACGACAGCGAGCGCTCCGAGTAACCAGATGCGGGCACGCCCTCGCAGCACGAGAGTCATCAATGCGGCAATGAGTGCGAACAGGGCCAGCGTTCCAACTACGGCGAGCGGCTTGGCCGCATTTTCGGCACGTCCGAGTATCCGACCGAAAAGGCCGACCGGAAGGATCCGCGTAGTCGCATCGAGGACCGCCCGGAGCAGCGTCGCGGCACCGACGAGCCACTCCACGAGGAGCAGGATAGTACCCCAGAGGAAGCCGACGACGGCTCCGGTGGCCAATCTCGACAATCGGTTCTGGTTCATCGCGCCCGCCTAGTCTCGTACGACCGAAGTTGGCTGAGGAAGGAAGCGACATCGAACCGGTCGAGGCGCTGCCGCGCAACCTCAGCGCCGCTCGTTTCCGCGACGACGTACACCGTCCCGACACGCACCATGATGCCGGGCGACTTCGGGTGGACGAGGAAGACGAGCGCGCTCGTCCGGCGCACCACCTCGTATCCTCGCTGCTCCAATGCTCTCACCACGCTCTCCTGGAGATCCATGTGCAGCCTCCTCATGAAGTCTAACCTCTGCCGGTAACCGATCGAGCTTCTTTCACCATTTGGAAAATCGACGCGAGTCGGGAGTAGTCTTCGCAGCAGCTTCCTGGTCTCCGGATGGTCGGCACCGCTATCGTCGGGAATCGACATCGCGAACCGTGACAGTGCTGCGACTCGTCTGTGAGCGACCGCTCCAGTCACGCGGCTCGATACACTGGCTCGCACGTCTCGAACGCTCGGCATCCACCGAGCGCTTGCCCATCGGTCACCCGCTCACCCGCCGATCGACGACCCAGTACACCCACTTTTTGCTCGAAGGCGAATCCGTCGCTCGACTCGCATCCGACCGACTCGAACCAGACCCGAGTTACCGGTAGGCCTGGCGCATCGTTCAGCGATCTTCTCGCCGGCAATCGTCATGGGCATCACGAGACTGAACGGCGCAGGTGACCACGGCCGCAGACTCGAGTCATTGTCTCCCGGAAAACCCCCTCGATCCGGTACAATCCAGACCGATCGAGCGTGAGCGGCGGGGAACGAAGGACGATACCATGACCGAACGACCCGAGCAGGCAGTGTCCGTTCCTGACTTGCCGACCGAATTCAGCGAGATCGAGATGCGCTGTGCAGCTTGTAAGACGATTTGGTCGGCGCCGGTCGCCCGTCGCATCAACGTCGCCACACATCCCGATGCACGATACGGAATTCTCCTCAAAACCATCCACTGGACACGCTGCCCGCTGTGCAAGGAACCGCGCCAGATCGAGACGATCTTCGAATATTACGATCCTGAGCAGCGACTCCTGATCCAGGTGCGACCAGAGTGGGAGATCCACGCCGGGGGTGGAGAAGACTGGTACTGGGCTCGTTACGAGGATCTCGTCCTCGAGTATCGCGATGTCGACGTCCGTGTCGATGTCGTGTTCGGTTTGGACGAGCTGATCGCAAAATACTTGGGTGGCGAAGAGGCAGTTGCAGCTGCACGCAGCTGGTGGGAGCAGCGACGGCAGGAGCAGAAACAGTCATGACACGGCCGCTTCCCGCACCCCTTCCGGAGCGATCGGTCATCGAAACCGCGCAGCCGCATATCCAGTTGCCGGTGGTGACGGCACTCGATTGGGTAACTCGTCTGGCCCCACTTCTCGGACAGATACTGCAGCGCTCGGCGGATCGAGGTTCCCGGCGATCGGTACCGCCGCTCACCCCCTTTACCGTCGTCGAGAGTCTGCGTATCGAACTCATCGAGCACGCGGACGGACGACGCGAGTGGCAGCTCGAGCACGTCAAGATGGCAGCGCCCCGGCGTCGTCGGCTTCCGGGACGCTGGTCGCTCGCATTTCCGCTGCTCGGGCTGCTCACGGTGATCGTGGCACGGGTCGCCCGTTCAGCGACCCGCTGACGAACGCGAGCCCGGTGCGAGCCCGGGGATTCATTCGCTCTCGCGCAGCTTCCGCTCTCGCACCGGTGCGGCCCCCTCCTCCGCCGAGCGCGGCCGGTCACCGATCTCCTCAGCGAGCACGTGGGTCGCTTCCTCCACCGCCTCGGCTTCTTCCGCCTCCTCCAGCACGACGACGACCACGTCCGGATCGGTCTCGAGTTCGACGCCGACTGGCAGCGGGATCTCACCTGCATGAATGGCTGTGCGCTCGCGAGAAAGCAAGCTCAAGTCGACCTCGATATGCTCCGGAACGGCATCCGGAAGCGCCCGAACCTCCAACTCTGGCGTCTGGATAGTGACGACACCGACGACATCCGGAGCCAATTCACCGACGGTGATGACCGGCACGGTGACCGTCACGGGTCGAGCCAGGTCAGGAGCATAGAACTCCACGTTCAGAATTTCGCGGGTGACCGGATGCAGCGCGACCTCACGAATGAACACCGGATACGTCGTCCCGTCGACGACGAGATCCACGAGTCGCGCGGTCCCAACGCGATGGAATGCCCGCTCGAACTCGCGCTCATCCACCGCGACCGGAATCGGCTCAGGAACGACCGGTCCCGCAATGACACCCGGCGTCTTCCCGAGCCGGCGCAGGCGCTTGACCTTTTTCCCGAAAACCGTACGACGTTCGCCATTCACTACTGGATGCTCAGTCATGATCGCCCGCTCCGTCTCTTCGCCTTCCCACCCTGCACCATGTCCACCACCATGGTAGCCTACACGAACACCCAGTCCTCGCCAAATCGTCGGCCTCTCGCGAGCCTCGCGAGCAAGGGGAGACCTGCTCCCAGGCCAGAACGAATTGATCATGGTTCTGCGTGACGCGAGTCACGATCGGTCAGCAGGATGAACGTCAGCTCGATTCGTGACCTTTAGGGGAGACGTCCGGCCGGCGTCATCTGCCAGAGTGCAGATGACGCACGACCCTACCGGGCGCCTGGAAACGGATCGACACTCGTGGAACCGCGGTCAGCACGACAATCGGAGAGTGACCCACCAGTCACTGAACTTCTCCTGTACGTCGTTGTGGCTGCCCGAGTACTCGGGCTTCTGGAGCAGAGGCTGATGACCCAGCCCCCCTCACTCGAGCGCGAAATCACCGCGCTGCATCTCCTGATCGTGCTCGGCCCGCTCCGCGCCAGCGAACTAGCTGCACTCTTGGGCATTTCGCGCGCCGCTGCAACACGTCTGATCGATACGCTGGAACAGGCTGGACTGGCGCACCGGGAACCTGATCCTCGGGATCGGCGAGCGATTCTCGTCGCCGCCACTCCGGCAGGGCGCCTAGTGGCTCTTTCGGAAATCGCTCCACCGGCAGTGATCAGCCTCGCCGCGAACCGTTTGCCACCCGAGATATCGGCTGCGCTCTCCAGAGGACTAGAAAGGCTTCTCGGGGAACTCACTCAGGGGCTCCCCGAAGCACGCCGTCATAACGCGACTTCCTCGCGTGTGCGCCGCTCGAGGAACGGAACCACACAACCCAGTGCCGACACCGCGGCGCCAACGACGAGCGGCCAGCCCGAGGCCCGCCCAGCGAACTCGGTCAACCAGCCACTCGCCAATGCCCCGAGTACCACGCCGAGGGAATAGAGCGCGTAGAAGACACCGAACGCCCGTCCACGCATGCCCGGTGGTGATCGACGCGCCACCTCCGCCGTCACCGTCGGGAAGAGCAGTCCGAATCCGATGCCGAAGATCGCAGCACCGATCAGGGTCAGCTGCTCGAGAGCGTTTGGCGAAACCGAGCGTACGGCACTCGCGACCAGCAAGCCGATACTGATGAGCGAGAGTCCCCCTGCACTCGCCTGAAGGCCAGCGCGGCGCAGGAGACGGCTCGGCAGCGGACTGATCATGACGAGCGCGGCCAAAATACCGTACGTGCTGAACGCTGCGCCACGAACGGAAGCAGGAATCCCGAGGAACTCGAGCCGCTCTGGTACGTGCGTGACGAAGATGCCGAGCGCGATGGCAAAAGCGAGTATCGTCGCGAATGGGCCGATCTCTTGCCGGACCAACCCACTCCATCCCCCGGTCGTGGAGGGCTCCCGATCGCGCACCCGTCCACTCCGGGCGATGCGCTTCCAGAAACCCAGGAGAACGATGCCGGCCCCCGTGAGAACGAGAGCATCGAGGAGGAAAACCGCAGCGTATCCGACGCGCTCCTGCAGGATTCCAGCCACAGCCGGTGCGACGATCGCCGCCAGTGCGATCATCGCGCCATTGGTTCCCATCAGCCGCCCGCGTTGCTCAGGCGGGGCTAGATCTCCCACCAAGGCGAACGCCCCGGGAGCCAAAACTGCGACCACGACGCCATGAACGAGCCGAAGACCGAGTAGTTGCCCAGGTGTGCGCACCAGGGCATAGCACGCGACCGTCAGAGCGGTGAGCAGGAGACTCGCCAAGAGCGGCCTGCCCCGCCCAAACCGATCCAGGAGCGCTCCAGCGACCAGATTCGCGCCCAAATTCGCCATCGAGTAGGCGGCGACGATCAGCCCGACGAGTGCCGGGCCCGCGCCGAGCGTCGCCGCATACGGTGCAGCGATCGGATACTGGAGAAAGAGATCGAAGAAAGCAGCGAAGACGAGTAGGCGAATCACCCAGAAAAGCGTGCCCTGCGAGGGGCGAGACCAACCGACGAGCTGCTCTCCCATACTCGCTCCTTCCCTCCGCTGATCATACGCGAATGGCGCGAATTGAGCAGATCTCGAATAGTAGCTCATGGCAAAATGATCCTGATTCGGCAAACCAGCATCGGACCTTTCGCACAGTTCACCACACCTCGATCGCTCGAGAAGATCGGAACGGCCGGTTGACCTCAGCGACAATTTTTGCTATAGTGTGACTGGCCGTTCAGTAGAAGTCCTGACGATAGGGAGGGTACCGTGGTGAGCACGATCAGTGCTGCACGAGAACGAGTTCAGGCGGCCGCCGAGCGTTTGTTCGCCGAGCGCGGTTACAAGGCTGTGACACTGCGCGACATCGCGCAGGAACTCGGGATTCGGCAGGCGTCGTTGTACTATCACTTCCCCGGCGGGAAGGAAGAACTCTACGTCACCGTGACCGAGCGCGGGCTGCAAGCCCATCGCGAGGGGCTGGAGCAGGCGATCGCCGGAGCTGGTGCATCACTGGAAGCCGGACTCCGCGCGGTGCTGCAGTGGCTGGCTAGCCACCCGCCGGTCGACCTTGCGCGTATGCTCTTAGCCGATTTCCCGGCCATCTCCGAAGAGCACCGCAAGCGGTTGATCGAGCTGGCGCTCGATTGCCTCGTTCGCCCGATCGAGAATCTGCTCCAAGCAGCGCAACAGCGCGGTGAGGGACGTTCAGTCGATACCCGTTTCGCAGCCCTGGCGATCCTCTCGACCGCGGAAGCGATGCATGCCAATGCACGTTTGAGCGGCAAGGAAGCGAGCGAACTGGTCGAGACGGCTTTGCCGGTCCTTCTCCAGGGATTGCGCGCCTAAGCGCTCGACGCTCGCGCAGCTTCGGGGAACGAGCCGGGGTGCTGCACACGGCCGGTGCCCCGGCTCGTTTCGTGCTAGGCTCGGCATCACCTCGGGCGAAATCAGCGCCTCCTCAAGAGAGCGCCCCAAAGAGCTGAGTCCGTTCTGTCTCCGGATCGATGCGACCGGTATTTCGCAGAAAAGTCTCACACGCAGCACCGCACGAATCGACCAGCTGCAAGCCGGGTTCGCCCGCTTACCGCATGAAGACAGCACGTCCGATTTTCACCCGAGAACCTCGGTCAGCAGGCTCACGCCAGCTTTCCGCGCGCTGCAGCATGTGTCCCGACGATCCGCGACGATCCTCCGTGCGGTGCACGAAGTCCGCGGCGCTCGAGACGCGGTGCCTTGGCAAGCTGGAAAGCGAAGGCTATACTGCTAGGGGAGACTCGATTCGCTGTCGAGAGATGGATAGCATCGGTTCAATTGCGTCGTATCGGGTCAAACAATGATTAGTTCATTTCCCTGGGAATCAGTCGGGATAGAGCACGACAGCGCTTGGAACGAGACACTCGCCCGCTACGGTCGGAGTTTTTGGCTGGCGAGTCGCTTTTTGCCGCGCGAGACGAGACACCACGTGACCACCATCTATGCGTTCTTTCGCCACCTGGATGATATCGCAGACACTGGGCGGTTGGAACCACAGCTGGCCGAAACGATGCTGCGCAGCTGGCAAGCTTGGCTGGTCAGTCACTTCGCCACACCGGTACCGAATCCGTCGCTCGCTCGAGCGGTCGCGCGTGTGTACACGCGGTACGGTCTTCCGGCCCAGTACGCCTGCGACCTGATCGACGGACTGCTGGATGATCTCTTCCCTCGACGCATTCGATCGCACTCCGAGCTCTATCACTACTGCTACCGAGTCGCCGGTGCGGTCGGACTGACGCTGGCTCCTCTCCTGGGTGTTCACTGTCGACCCGGGCTATCGGCCGCGAATGCACTGGGTATCGCGATGCAACTGACCAATATCGCACGAGACGTGGGCGAAGATCTTCGTCGCGGGCGGCTCTATCTCCCGATCGAAGATCTCGCCCGCTTCGGCGTCGACCCGAGCGAAGTGGAGCGACTGGCGAACGAGTTCCGTCCACCCGATCACCGACTGCAAGCCGTGATCCGGCTCCAGGTGGCGCGGGCCCGTCAGTTCTACAGGCAGGCGATCCGTGGTTACCCGTGCCTGCCGCCTCGCGTTCGCCTCGCCATCATCGTGTCCGCCGAAGTCTACGGCGCGATCCTCCACGTCATCGAGCGCAACCAATACGACACCATACGGCTGCGGGCAGTTGCCGGCTACGATGACAAAGCAGCGGCTCTGCTCCGAGCCTGGAAAATCCATCGTCGTCTCTCGCGCGGAGGAAACTGCCCATGTCCGAGCTTTGGCATCGCTTGAGCGAGCCTTTCCGCTCACCGGAACACCAACCGATCGAGTTGCCTGGTCGATCACCGGCATTCATCTTGATTCACGGATTCATGGGTACACCGGCCGAGTGGCGACCACTCGCCGAAATCCTTCACCGTCAGGGCTTCACGGTTTCGGCACCGCTTCTGCCAGGATTCGGTGCCCGGATCGTCGAACTACCCGCGGTGACGCTCCGCGATTGGGAGGATACGCTCCTGCGGGCCGCCAGCCGGATCTCCTCGCATGTGGTCATCGTCGGCTTCTCGCTCGGCGGTGCACTCGCGACCTTACTCGCGGCACGCTTACAACCGGCTGCGCTGGTTCTCCTCGCTCCATTCTCACGAATGCCCCTGCCCTTCTGGTACCGGTGGCTGATCCCACTCTTCGAACGATTCAGCGCCGGCCCGCGACCATTCGCCCGCGTCGACTTCGATGACCCAGCCGTCCGGCAAGCGCTTTCCGGATGGAATCCCTTGCTCGATCCCTCGGATCCACTGGTGCGCGACGAGTTACGGTCGCTCCGCTTCCCCTGGCGTCTGCTGCGCGAACTCGCGATGACCGCGGAGCGCGCCCGTCAGGCAGCTCGATCGGTCGAGAGCCCAGTCTCCATCGTTCAGGGCCGCAACGATACGACTGTCTTGGCACGCGATACCCGGAAGTTCGTCCGCGCGTTCGGGAACCTGCGATTCTTTATCGAAACGCCGGGTGATCACCAACTCGTCCGGCCCGAACACCCCGCTTTTCCGCTCATGTCGCGACTGCTCATCACGTTGGGGGAAGGGATCGGCGGATGAGCGGTCGCGCTTTCTCACGGTTGCTCTCGACTCTCGTGATCACCGCGCACAGCGTCGCATTGGCACGACTCGTCCACTCCGCTCGCCAGCGCCTGCGGCACACCCTCCTTTCGGCGAGTGACGCTCGACCACCCAATGAGCGCGTCGTCGCGATCGTGCCAGTCCTGAATGAACAGAGTCGGTTGGCACCCTGCTTGGAGGGATTGATAAGCCAACCGCCGCTCGTCTCCGCCATCGTGGTCGTCGACACCGGGTCGAGCGATCGAACAGCCCAGCTAGTCACCGCCTACCAGCTGCGCGATCCACGCGTCCGCTGGCTTTCCGTCGGTTCACCGCCGGTTGGATGGAACGGCAAGGTGTGGGGCCTGGTAGCTGCCTGCCGGGAGTTCCCAGCGAACTGGTACCTGATCGTCGACGCAGATGTGCGGCCGGCACCGACCCTCGCCGAGCGGATGCTCGCGCTCGCTCTGCAGCACGGCGTCACCTGTGGGAGCGTCGCCCTCCATCAGCGACCGATGCCGGACATCGGTAGTTGGCTCCTCCATCCCGCTTTCCTGACCACTCTCGTGTATCGCTACGGAGTACCCGGCCGACTCTTTTCCGAGCCCGGCGACGCCTTGGCCAATGGGCAAGCCATGCTCCTGCACCGTCGGGCCGTCGAGGCGCTCGACGACCTCCGCTCTCTCGCCCACAGCAACGCCGAAGATGTAGCAGCGGCGCGTCGACTCGTGCAGCTCGGTCACCGGGTCGCCTTCTGGGATGCGCTGGATAACTCCTACGTCACGATGTATCGGGACGGTCGAGCGATCTGGCACGCTTGGCCGCGCTCGCTGCCTGCGCATGAGGAGCGGCCCGTTTGGCGGCACCTGCTGGACATGGCACTTCTCCTCGGCACCCAGGGTGCCTGGTTGCCGCTGTTCTTGGCGAGCCGACGCGATGCTGCCTTGCGGCCAGCCGCTCTTTTCGCGCTCGCGGTTCGGCTCGGGATGGCATGGGGAATCCGACGCGCTTACCCACGGCGACCGATCTGGTACTGGCTTGCCCCCTTGGCTGATCCGCTGGTGGTGGCTCGCTTGGTGACCAGCGCCTGGAACCGGCAGCCGACCTGGCGTGGACGAGCGATCGGAAAGGACGTGCAGCATGCGCGCGAGTCGCTTGGCGTGGGCTCTCTATAGCGCTTATGTCGTAGCGCTCCTCTTCGGCGTGGGAGGAATCGCGATCGCACTCCAGCGACCGGACCTGTGGGCTCATCTCGAACTCGGCCGCTCCGTCTATGGTTTCGGCATGCGGTGGGGCGGCGTCGGCTACATCGTGCTCGGTGCTGCCGCGCTTTTCGTTTATGCCTGGAGTGCGATCGGCCCACGTCGAACGCTCACCTTCTTTCTGCTCAGTGTCGCCATCTCCTTGAGCGCCGAACTCATCGGTACCAGCACTGGCTGGCCCTTCGGTAACTACAGTTACACGAGCGGACTCGGCTACAAGATTCTGGGTCGCGTGCCGTTCACCATCCCGCTCTCCTGGTTCACCGTTGGGCTCGCGTCCTATCTTTTGGCGCTTCGGCTGCGCCGATACTTGCCCCGTCGCGGGTCATTCTGGCCTTCAGTGCTCGCTGGCGTTTGGCTTCTAGTCGTTTGGGACCTCGTGCTCGATCCGGCGATGGCGCACGAGGCGATGCAAGCACGCTTTTGGGTGTGGCATCAAACCGGTTCCTACTTCGGGATGCCGGTCATCAACTTCGCCGGTTGGGCTCTCACCGGAATCGCGTTCACAGCCGCGAGCCGCTGGGCCTGGCGCGCCGAACCCGTACTCCGCTCCGCGAGCTTCCCGTATGCCATCTACGCCGCCAACATCCTATTTGCGAGCGCCTTGTGCGCAACGGTGGGACTGTGGGGACCGATCGCGCTGGCGTTCGTTGCCGGCCTGCTCCCCGCAACGCTGGCACTCTTCGCCGCTGACCGGACACGTGTTGGCACACACCGTGCGGATCGGCAACAGCCCGAACCTGTGGTGGAGCACATCTCTTGGCTCGTGCTCCGCAGCCTTGCCCGTCTCACCCTCCGTCGACCGATCGCCTTCCACACCGCCCAGCCTCTACCGTCGGGGCCAGCGATCCTAGCTGCTCAGCACGTTCATCACCTCGACGATGGTCGAGCTCTCCTGGCGACGATCGATCGCCCGTTGCGATTCCTGGTAGCCCTCGATTGGGTACCCGATCGACGCTGGCGTCGCTTGATGGAACTGCTCTGCCGGACCGCTGGCTGGCCGACGATCGTCCGGCCGCGCGAGATCGACCGACCAGGACAGATCTACTCGCCACGAGAGGGACAGCGCCTCCTCGTCGGCGGCCTGCGCGAAGCAGTCCGGCGAGTTGCCGCTGGTCAGTTGCTGGTCGTCTTTCCGGAGGGATATCCGCTGATCGACCCGCATCTTCCGGCACGTCGCAGCGAGAACGATCAGCTCGCCCCAGGAGCCGTCTGGATCGCCCGTGCGGCGGCAGCCCGAATCGGCACCTCGATTCCTGTCTACCCCGTCCAATTGGAGACCACTGGCTCCCCGATCGTGATCACGATCGGGGAACCGCTCCTGGTCACGAGCCACACCGACGTTGCACAGGCGACACGTGAGCTCGAGATCGCACTGCGAGCGACGCAGTCGGTCGCGGCGCGCTTCGACGAACATTTGGCCACGCAGCTCGCTGGAGAGGAGCGCTGAATGACGCGCGTCGTCGTCATCGGAGCAGGATTCGGTGGACTCGCTGCAGCAGTTCGCCTGCTCGCTGCTGGGTACATGGTGACCGTCGTCGAGGCCCTGGAACGACCCGGGGGTCGAGCTGGCTATCTGGAATTGGGCCCCTATCGCTTCGATACGGGACCGACGCTGATCACGCTTCCCTCCCTCCTCGACGAACTCTGTCGACTCGCCGGAACGACCCTCGAGAACGAACTCGAGCTGATCCGGCTCCGACCAGCGTATCGGATCTTGTTCAGCGATGGAGCCTGCTTCGACTACTGGGGGGATCCAGAGCTCGATGAAGCGGAGATCGCTCGGTTCGACCCCGCTGCCGTTCCTGCCTTTCGGTCCTACATGAACGCGACCCGCCGCATCTACGAGCGGGCGTTCGGCGATCTCGCCCGCGAACCGTTCGATTCGTTGTTGGGTTTCCTGCGGGTGGTTCCCGAACTCCTCGCGCTGCGGGCACACGAAAGTGTTTACCGGTTCGCCGGTCGGTTCTTCGGCGAACCGCACCTCCGTATGGTCTTCTCTTTCCATCCGCTGTTCATCGGCGGTAACCCGCTGCGGGCGAGCGCGATCTACAGCATCGTCCCCTACCTGGAACGGTTGGAAGGGGTCCACTTCGCGCGGGGCGGCATGCGCGCTGTGGTCCTGCTTTTGTCCCGCCTCGTCGAGCGACTGGGGGGAGAGATCCGCTACGGGTCACCGGTGACTCGAATCCTCACCGACCACCGCGGAGCCGTGTCTGGGGTCGAACTCGCCAATGGGGACCTGGTCCCGGCGAGAGCTGTCGTCGCCAATAGCGATGTGGCGACCACCGTTCTGGAGCTGGTGCCACCAGCGACTCGTCCTCGTCTTCTCCGGCTCATGCTGGCGCGAGCGCGCTACTCGATGAGTTGTTATCTCCTCTATCTCGGAGTCGCTCGGCGCTACGAGCGACTCAGGCACCACACGATCATCATGCCGCTCGACTACGAACAACAATTGCGGGAACTCTTCGACGGCAATGGCACGCTCTCCGAACTCGCTTACTACCTGCATGCTCCCGCGCACACCGACACGAGCTTCGCCCCTCCGCAGCACGAGAGTCTCTACATTCTCGTTCCGGTCCCGCATCTCGGGAAGACCGGTGATTGGTCCGCTGAGCAACGACGAGCCTTCCGCGACCGTGTCCTGACGACGTTGGAAGCACTCCACGGACTCGAGGACCTGCGCGAAGCGATCACCGCCCAGGCCGAGTGGACGCCGATGGAATTTCGCGACGTTCTTCGCAGTCGCTACGGCGCGGCCTTCTCGTTCGAACCGACGCTCCTGCAATCCGCCTACTTCCGACCGCACAATCGCTCCGGCATCCCGGGCCTTTACTTCGTCGGCGCTGGCACGCACCCCGGCGCAGGTCTGCCCGGCGTTCTGCTCTCTGCCGCCGTTACGAGCCGTGTCTTGCGCGAGGACATACCACCGGAGAGAGATCGGCTCGTCTTGACAGCCGACATCGTGGCCGGAGAGAGGGGGACACGATGAACAGTCGAGGCATACCGTCGAACGTCACCATCGGCGAGAAGGAAATCGTGGTCGCCGAGGTGCTCGGGTTCTGTTGGGGCGTTCGCCGCGCCCTGGAAATCGTGCGGAACGCCGCCCGCGAGCGACCCGTCGCGGCACTCGGTGACATCATCCACAACCCGATCGTCGTCGAGCAATTGACGCGCGAGGGTGTCTTTCCGGTGACCGACCCGGTCGATGCCCGACGACGCGGGCTCGATCGCGTCGCGATCACCGCCCATGGCGCCCCACCGACTCGCTATCAGGAGGCGTCGGCCTACGATCTCGAGGTCATCGACACCACGTGCCCGCTGGTCACGAAAGTACAACGATTGGCTCAGAAGCTGGCTCTTCAGGGTTACTTTCTCGTCGTGTACGGGGACGCACAACACCCTGAAGTGCGTGGTGTCCTGGGTTGGGCAGGGACCGAACGTGCCTGTGCGGCCAAGAGTTTTCAGGACCTGCCTTGGGATGGGCCACGGGGTACCGGGGCATTGCAGCCACCGCCACGCAAGGTGGCCGTCATCGCCCAGACGACCAAACGAACCGATGAGTTCACGGCGTTCGCGCAAGCACTCGCTGCTTGGGTGCTCCCACATGGTGGGGAATTGCGCGTCGTCAACACCATCTGTCAGCCTACCTGGGAACGACAGGAAGCGCTCGCTCGCTTGGCTCGCACGGTCGACCTCGTATTGGTGATCGGTGGACGCAAGAGCTCCAATTCTGCCCGCCTCGTCGAAGTGAGTCGATCATTGGGCACCCCGAGTCTCCTCGTCGAACGACCCGAAGAGCTCGATCCTGCGCTCCTGGCTTCTGTCCGTCGCGTCGGCATTACGGCTGGAGCCTCCACACCCGATGAGGTGATCCTGGCCGTTATCGAGGAACTCGTCCGTCTCGGCTTTTCCCCACCTCAGCGCCTCTGGCGGGACGACGATCCGGACGTCGAAGAGTTCGCCGACTGACCCACACCACCCTCCGATGCTAGACTGCACCGTGCATGGTCGGTGAGCTGGCAACCCCAGAAGGGACAGCACGGTGACGAGAATATCGACCAACGCGACGGCAGAGATCGATCGGGAAACACGCGATGCTGCCGCAGCCCTCGAGCAGGCCCTCCGCTGGCGGATCGAGGGTGAAGTTCGCTTCGACCTTTACTCTCGGATGCTCTACAGTACCGATGCCTCGAATTACCAGATCGAACCGCTCGGCGTCGTCATCCCCCGAACCTACGACGATGTGCGGACGACCCTCGAACTGGCGCGCGAGCATCGCGTTCCAGTCCTCCCACGCGGTGGTGGCAGCAGCCTCGCGGGACAGGCGGTCGGGAGAGCAGTCATCATCGACTTTTCGAAATATCTGAACGAGTTGCTCGAGATCGACCCGTCCGCTCGCCTCGTCCGCGTTCAGCCGGGCATAGTGCTGGCTCAGCTCAATGCACGCCTTCGTCGGTATGGCCTGATGTTCGGTCCCGATCCCGCCAGTGCCGATCGTGCGACGATCGGTGGGGTTATCGGGAACAACGCGTCAGGATCGCACTCGATCCTCTACGGCATGACAGCTGACCATGTGGTAGAAGCCCACACGTTGTTAGCGGATGGCACCGAGCTGAGCTTCCGTGCCCTCTCGTGGGAGGAGGTAGAGCGACGCGCAGCGACCGAGTCGCGTGAAGGACAGCTGTACCGCGAGCTCTTGCGGCTGCGCGCAGAGTACGGGGAAGCGATCGCCCGCGAGTATCCCAAGCACTGGCGACGAGCGAGCGGCTACGGGTTACCCGTCCTCCTGGAGCCCCAACTCAACGTGGCCCGGCTCCTGGCGAGTTCGGAAGGAACCCTGGCCGTCGGGCTGGAATACACGCTTGCTCTGGTTCCCGTGCCTCAGCACACCGGCCTGGTTCTCCTCCAATTCGACGACCTCGTCGCTGCGATGGAGGCGGTCCCCTCCCTGCTGGAGACCGATCCAGCAGCAGTCGAGCTCATGGATGGCATGTTGATCCGGCTCACCCGGGAACAACCGGGTTACGCACCCCGCATCGCTTTCTTGCGTGGCAATCCGGAAGCGCTGTTGATGATCGAGTACTTCGCGGAAAGCGAGCCCGAACTCCGCGCGAAAATCGAACGGCTCCTCGCCATGACCAGCGAAAAACGGTTGGGTCGCGATCCACTCGCCATCCTCGACCGCCAGCAGCAAGCTGATGTCTGGGCAGTCCGCAAGGCCGGACTGGGCTTGCTCTACAGTATCCGGAGCGATTTCAAGCCGATCGCCTGTATCGAGGACGTGTCCGTGCCAGTCGAGCATCTTGCCGACTACGTCCGCGAGATCCTTCGTCTCGTGGCCGAGCATGGTACGACCGCTGCTTTCTATGCTCATGCCAGTGCCGGTTGTCTCCATGTGCGGCCATTGGTCAACCTCAAGACCGCCGAAGGCGTGCGCATCATGCGAGCCCTGACCGAAGGGTCGCTCGCCCTGGCCAAGCGATTCGGCGGTGTGTTGAGTGGAGAGCACGGTGACGGGCTCGCGCGGGGTGAACTGAACCCGCTTCTGTTCGGCCCCACTCTCTATCAGTGCATGCGGGAACTCAAAGCGGCCTTCGACCCGCTGCGTCTCCTGAATCCCGGCAAGATCGTCGATTGCCCACCGCTCGATCAGCATCTCCGGTATGGCCCCGATTACCGACCATTGGAACCCAAGACCTACTTCCGCTTTGCGCACGACGGCGGTTTTCTCCGTGCGATCGAGATGTGCAATGGCGCTGGGGTCTGCCGCAAGCTCGGTACCGGGACCATGTGTCCCTCGTACATGGCGACGCGCGACGAGCGAGATACGACTCGAGCACGAGCGAACGTCTTGCGGAACGCGCTGGCTGGGCGCATCTTGACCGTTCGTCACTTCACTGATCCCCGCACCTATGACGTGCTCGATCTCTGTCTCTCCTGCAAGGCTTGCAAAACGGAATGTCCTTCCAGCGTCGACATGGCTCGCATCAAAGCGGAGTTTCTGGCCCACTACTACGCAGCTCACGGCACGCCTCTGCGTGCTCGCGCGTTCGGTCATATCCATCTCCTCAACCGCATCGGTTCCCGGACGGCTCCGATGAGCAACCTGCTCGCCCGCAGTCCTCTCGGTGCGGTGGGCAAGCGCCTGCTCGGCGTGCACCCGGAGCGAGCTTTACCCACGTTCGTTCGTGTTTCCTTCGATCGCTGGTTCCGGGAACAGCACGTCCCGCAGACCGATGGCCTGCGCGGCCCCGTCGTGTACTTCCACGATACCTTCGTCACCTATAACTACCCGGAGATCGGCCGGGCGACGGTCGCGCTTCTCGAAGCGGCTGGCTATCAGGTGCTCGTCCTCGAACGGCGCCGTTGCTGCGGCCGACCGATGATCTCCAAGGGTCTCTTGCGCGACGCTCAGCGGCTCGCGCGGGAGAACGTGGCTCTCTTGGCACCCTTTGCCCGTGCGGGCATTCCGATCGTCGGTACCGAGCCGAGCTGCATCTTGAGCTTCCGCGACGAGTATCCTGACCTGTTACCGGACAGCCCGGACGTTGCAGCCGTTGCCGAACGCAGCTTCCTCATCGACGAATTCCTCACTCGGGCGATGGAACACGAAGGCTTGCAGCTTCCCTGGCGATCCGATCCGGGTCCACGCGTTCTCTTCCATGGCCATTGCCATCAAAAGGCGCTCATCGGTATCAAACACACGATGAGCCTGTTGCGCGCTGCCGGTTGCCAGGTCGAGGACAGCGGCGCCGGATGCTGCGGGATGGCCGGCTCGTTCGGCTACGAGGCCGAACATTACGAGATTTCGCGCAAGATCGGGGCGGATCGTCTGTTCCCCAAAGTCCTCGAGCAGCCGGACGATGCGGTGATCGCCGTCATGGGCGTCTCCTGCCGGGAGCAGATCGCCCACTTCACGGGACGTCGACCGTTCCACGTCACCGAAGTACTGGCCCAGCGGCTCGATCGCACGCATCATTGAGGGCAGCCACAGCACGCAGGCGAAACCGGGAGACGAGGATGACGCCACCCGAGCATGCGCCGACACGCTGGTCAGCCTTGGTCGATGCTGTGGTAAGCGCCGTGACGCGCTCGCGCAGCCGAACAGGACAGCCACTCGATCCGGCACTGGTCGAGGAGCTGCGGATCGCGCTCGCCGCTCGACGCGAACTCGGCCCGGACTACGATCGGGAACTGGCCGAAGCCTTTCTCACGGAAGTGAACCGGGCACTCGAGGAGCGTGTCGAACAGCTTTGGCGCCAGCACGAGCGACGACGACGGCGGACCGCGATCGGCCGCGGTCTCTTGCTCACCGTAGTACTGCTGACCTCGGTTCCTCTTACATTCGTCGCTGGTGTGACGACCGGAGTCACCGGCATCGTCGTGGTCTGGGTCGGCCTGATCGTGCTCACAGCACTCGCGCTGATCCTGCTGCGCGGTCAATGACGGCTCGCCGCTGGTGCCTTCGCGTCCTCGTAGAGTCGCGCCCGCACAGCGAGGACATCGGCTCGGAGTTGCTCATCGGTCCGCAGCTGTTCCTCTACCTTGTCCACGCCGTGGAGAACAGTCGTGTGGTCGCGCCCTCCGAGTCGCTGGCCGATCTCCACCAGAGAAAGTCCCAGCTCCTCGCGCAAGAGATACATCGCGATCTGGCGCGGCAGGACGATCTCGCGACGCCGGCCTGGGCCGACGAGCTCTGCCAGAGAAACTCGGAAGTGTTGGCAGACAGCCTGCAACACGAGTTCGGGCGTCAGCTGTTCGCGTACTGCTCGTGCGTCCCCTTCACGGAGTGCCTCGACAGCGAGCGCCAGGGTGATCGGCTGGTGTGTCAATTGGGCCAGCGCGACGATCCGATTGAGCGCCCCTTCCAACTCCCGGATATTGCTCTCGATCCGCCGAGCCACGAACTCCACGACATCCGACGGCATCTGGACACCAAGCTCGCGCCCCTTCTCGATCAGGATCGCTTGGCGTGTCTCGAGATCGGGTGGCTGGATGTCCGCGAGAAGCCCGCCCTCGAAACGGGACCGCAAGCGATCCGCTAAATCCGGAATGAGGCGCGGCGGTCGATCACTGGAAATGACGATCTGCTTCCCTGCCTGGTAGAGTGCATTGAATGTATGGAAAAACTCTTCCTGTGTGCTCTCTTTTCCGGCGATGAACTGAATGTCGTCGATCATCAAAATATCGATGGTTCGATACCGATTACGGAAGTCGTCGGTCCGCTGATGTCGAATGGCATTGATGAGCTCGTTCGTGAACACTTCCGACGACACGTAGCAGACCTTGAGGGTGGGCCGGTTCGCCAGCGCACGGTGACCGATGGCATGCAGAAGATGGGTCTTCCCCAGACCGACGCCTCCGTAGATGAACAGGGGATTGAATTTCTCCCCGGGGCGATCAGCGACTGCCAGGGCCGCGGCATGAGCCAGGCGATTGTTCGGCCCGACCACGAACTTCTCGAAGGTGTACCGGGGATTCAGGCCGTGCTCGGGGGAAGGTGTCAACGAGAGCTGCTTGGAGGCCGCCCCTTCCTCATTGGCCAGCGCCCGTCGCTGTGGACGACGCTGCGCCGGGTGTTCCTCGTCCTCCTGTCCGTGAACCGTGAAGTGAACCGCGATCGGGCGCCCCAAGAGGAGCGACAAGGTTTCTTGGATATCGGCAGCGAACTTATTGCGTAACTGCTCGGCAGCGAAGCTGGAGGGTGCAGCGATCGTGGCTCGTTCCCCCTCGAGCGTGACCAACTCCGTATGCTTGAGCCACGTCTCGAAGTTGGCCCGCGAAACCCGCTTGGCCAGATCCCCGAGAGCGACCTGCCAAAGCTGTTTCGTCCGCATCGCTGCCCCCTGACCGCTGTGTACGTACACCTTGGCTGCATCCTAGCATGCTGCATCCTGCCTGGCAACCTGTGCCAGGAAGTCGCAACTGACACCCTGATCACGTCGAGCCGGGCGCATGCCCGGCTCGAACGCGGGAAGGGGAGGGGTGGAGCGGTGTGTGCACCATTTGGTGTGCTGCAGTCGTTCACCTTCATTATACGTCAAGCTGCAGTTACCGGATCACCGGCCGATTTGAATCGACATTTTCGAATGCTTTGAAAACTTCGAAAGGAAGGCGTACACTGGCACGGGATGAGTCCTGTGTCGGAGGTGAAGGCGTGGAGCAGCGTGACGAGATCATCGAAGCGATCATTGGCGAGATGCGTGAGATCGTCGCCTCCTTGCACCGGCGCAGCCCGCCGCCCTTGCTAGCTCGGGATCTCTCGATGGCCCAACTCAGAGTGCTCTTCGCACTCGCCTGCCGCGGCCCCCTCACGGTCAGCGAGGTCGCCGAGCGACTCCGCATCAGTCCACCGACGGCGAGCCATTTGATCGAGCGCTTGACTCAGCTGGGATTGGTGACGAGGCGCGAAGACGAGCGCGATCGTCGGCGCACGCTCGTCGGTTTGACAGCCGACGGCCGAGCAGTGCTCGACCAGTTGCGCCAGGGAAGCGAGCACACCTGGCGAGACCTCTTGAGCGACCTGGCAAGCGAGGATCTGCTGGCATTGCTGCGTGGGCTCCGTGCGCTCGCCAGAGCCGCCCGTCGAACGAGTGACGAGACGATGGAACGGGAGAGCTGAATATGGAAACGCAAACGGTTCGCGAGACAACTGCAACCGAACGGGCGCAGACCGAACGAAGTCGGCTGGCTTTGATCCTTCCAGGCCTTCTGCTCGGTATGTTGCTCGCTGCACTCGATCAGACGATCGTCGGAACCGCGATGCCGCGTGTCATTGCCGAACTTCGAGGGCTCGAACACTACGCGTGGGTCTTCACTGCCTATATGCTCACATCGACCGTCACGGTACCACTGTACGGAAAGCTCTCGGATCTCTACGGTCGCCGAACCTTTTTCCTCTTCGGCATGATCGTCTTTCTGATCGGTTCTGCACTTTCGGGAATGGCGCAGAGCATGACCCAATTGATTCTCTTCCGCGCTCTCCAAGGCATCGGAGGCGGTGCTCTCTTCCCGATCGCCATCGCGATCGTCGGTGACCTCTTTCCGCCGGCCGAGCGCGGTAAGTGGCAAGGACTGTTCGCTGCCGTCTTCGGTTTCAGCGCCATCATCGGACCGAGCCTGGGAGGCTGGATCACCGACAACTGGGGATGGCGATGGGTGTTCTACGTCAACATGCCGGTCGGCGCCCTCGCTCTGCTCACGACCGGCCTGACGATGCCGAAGCTAGCCAGCGGGCGACAACATCGTATCGATTATCTCGGTGCCGCTCTGCTCGTCACTGGCGTGACACCGTTGCTCCTCGCTTTCTCCTGGGCAGGAACGGAATATCCGTGGGATTCACCACCGATCATCGGTCTCTTCGCGGCGAGCGCGCTCTCTCTCGTCCTGTTCGTCGCCGCAGAACTGCGAGCACCGGAGCCGATTCTGGATCTGCGGCTGTTCCGGAATCGGATCTTCACCCCCACCCTGCTGGCAGCCTTCCTCATCGCCATCGGGATGTTCGGGACGATCCTTTACCTCCCGCTCTTCGTGCAAGCGGTGCTCGGCCGGACAGCGACCAATTCCGGCGCAGTTTTGACCCCGATGATGCTCGGGTTCGTCTTTTCCAGCATCGTCGGTGGCCAGATCCTCTCGCGCACTGGACGATACAAGATCCTCGCCATCAGCAGCGTGGCCGTCGCGGTCATCGGTATGTTTTTGCTCTCCCGGATGGATGTCACGACGAGCGGCGCGACCGTCGTCCGCAATATGATCATTCTCGGGCTCGGTATCGGGACGACGATGAGCCTCTTCACGATCATCGTCCAAAACGCTTTCCCCGCCCAGCGACTGGGAGAGGTCACCTCGGCACTCACCTTCTTTCGCTCGATCGGCGGGACCGTGGGCGCCGCAATTCTGGGAACAGTGATGACGAACCGATTCCAGCATGAGCTCACGACTCGCATTCCCGATGCGATCCGCGCGAGTATCCCTGCTCAACAACTCGACGCGATCGAGAATCCGCAGGTCTTCATGAGCCCAGAAGCGATGCAGCAGATGCAGCAGCAAGCTGCCGCGTTCGGCCCACGGGGGCAGGAGATGCTCCAACTCTTGCTCACTGCTGTTCGCGAATCCCTGGCCAGCGCGATCGACACCGTGTTCTTCGTGGGGATGCTCATCTTGATCGGCGCGTTCCTCCTCACCCTCTTCATCCCGGAAATCCCTCTCCGCCGCCGCTCGCCGGGTGGAGCACCGTTGGCTCACTGACGAGTCGAAAGAGTCGTTCCGGCCAGTCGTCATTGCAGAGCGACTGGCCGGAACAGCCGCCACGGGAGAAGCAGGAGCGAGCCGAGGCGCGACGACCACTGCCGAGAGACCTCGCTCGCACTCGAGCCGTGTTTTCGGTGGTCGCGACGAACGGTTTCCGCCATGACTGGAGCCGGAGCGAGCGAAGCGAGAGCTCCCTGCTTGACGAGCAGCTGCTTCAACAGTAGACTTGGTCCTCGCAAAGGAATCGGTGGGACCGATGCTGCTCCCGAACTGGTACGACCGCGATCACAGCCGATTGCACTATTGTCTGGTACCCCCTTGCCCGACGATGATCGGGGTCTATTCCTTCTGGCCTCGTATCTGCGACTGTAGCCTCCGTTAGAGGTTCTCCCGACCTCTCATCGCTCACCGAGTGAACGAAGAACGCGAGTGGTTTTCCGCTGTCACGCACGGCAGCAGGAGCCTGTCCGCGATGGTTCGACGTGTGCGGAGGAGAGTCATGACCGTTCGCACCAACGGTATGCTCGTGAAGGAAGCCGTTTCCAATCTCGCAGCGGCGATTCGCGCCAATCCTCGGCTCGCGACCGGTACGACGACCGTGCGTGTCCATTGGCAAGGCGGAACGCGAGCGATCGGCCACGTGCGCCAGTTCGAACCTATCGTCATCGACGAACCCCCAGCCTTCGGTGGTACGGACCGCGGACCCAATCCTGCAGAACTGCTGCTGGTCGCGCTCGGTGCTTGCCAGGAACTGACACTCGCTGTCCTGGCTGAGCAGCTCGGACTCCGGATCGAGACGATCGAAGTCGAGGTCCAGGGCGAACTCGATCTGCGAGGCTTCCTGGGTATCGATCGCGCGGTCCGACCAGGGTTCCAGCGTATCGAGATGACCGTGCACATCACGAGCCCGGAACCGGAGGAGCGTCTCCGCGACCTACTCGACCTCGCTGACCAGCTCTGTCCGGTATCCGACATGCTCCGCCATCCAGTTCCGACCGAGACGATCCTCGAGGTATCTCGCCCGATGAGTACCGGTGCCGATCGTGTCTTGACCACACGCTGACGGTGCGATAGAGTATGGATGGCAGCTCAGTTGTCACGAGAGGAAAGGGGAGGTCTCAGGATGGCGACACTGGAGATTGATCCGCGTGTTGCTGCCCGCGGGTACGCCCATCCGGAATCGCTCGTGACGACCGAGTGGGTCGCCGAGCACCTCACCGACCCGAATGTGCGCATCGTGGAGAGCGACGAAGACGTCCTGCTCTATGAACTCGGGCACATTCCGGGCGCTGTGAAGGTCGACTGGCATACCGATCTGCAAGATCCCGTCGTTCGCGATTTCATCGGCCCGGAGCAGTTCGCGGAACTGTGCTCCCGGTTGGGCATCACCCCGGAAACGCGCGTCGTATTCTACGGCGACAAGAACAACTGGTGGGCCGCGTACGCCTTCTGGTTCTTCCGTTACATGGGCCACGGTCCATTGTCCATCATGGACGGCGGACGCAAGAAGTGGGAGGCCGAAGGTCGACCGATGACGCGCGAGGTTCCCACCTATCCTCGCACCAACTATCCGGTACCGAAACCGAATCCTGAACTCCGCGTCTTCCGTGACGAGGTGCTCGCCTTCATCGGTTACCGAGACCGCCAGAAGGTCAGCGAGCCGCGTGGTGCCTTGGTCGACGTGCGCAGTCCCGGCGAGTACCGCGGCGAACTCCTGCACATGCCGGACTACCCCCAGGAAGGAGCGCTCCGCGGTGGCCACATCCCGGGTGCTGCCAATATCCCCTGGGCACAGGCTGTCAACGAGGACGGCACATTCAAGTCGCCGGAAGAGCTCCGCAAACTGTACGAGAGCCAGGGCGTGACACCGGACAAGGAAGTGATCGTCTACTGCCGCATCGGCGAACGATCCTCGCACACTTGGTTCGTGCTTCATGAACTGCTCGGCTATCCGAAAGTCCGTAACTACGACGGCTCATGGACCGAGTGGGGGAACGTCGTCGGAGTTCCGATCGAGCGGTAAGCGACAGGGTGCGGCTCCACCGCACCCTGTCGCGCCTTCGCTCGAGTTGGCTCCGGCCGGTCCGGTGCACGGGATCACCGGGGGGTGGGGGATGAGGCAAAGTACCTTCGAGCTCCTCCGCGACCACGTCCGCAACCCACGTCATCACGGTCCCCTGGAGGATGCCACCGTCGTTCTCGAAGGCGGGAATCCGGAGTGCGGTGACGTGGTAACGGTCTACTTGAAGATCGCCGCTGATGGCGAAACGATCGAGGATGCGCATTTTACAGGGCAAGGCTGCGGTGTCAGTCAGGCCGCCGCGTCGCTTCTCATGGAGCGATTGCACCAGGGACATTGGACGATCAGTCGCGTTGCAGCGGTCGACTTCAGTTTGGTGCAAGACCTCGTCGGCGCGGAAGCTGCTCGCTCCCGCCCCCGCTGTGCCTCGCTCGCCTTGAGCGTCCTCAAGGCAGCGATCCAAAAATACGAGCGTGAACGCCGGCAGGCCCTGCTCGACATCGCCAGCGGAGAGCAACGCGACGAGTCTTCACCGTGAGCGTGCTGTGGGACGAGGCGAGTAGGACATGGGAGGTGCTGCGATGGCTACCTGGCGACCGGACCCGACCTTTTACCCCTCACCGCGCCTGGCGATGAAGGCACCGCCGGAGAAACTTGCGTATGTCGTTCGGCTCAACCCGAACGGCAGCGGCAACGGCCAGCGCGATGCCATGTGCGTCGTGGATGTCGATCCGCACTCGAGTACGTACGGCAAGATCGTCGGCGTCACCGAGATGCCGTACGAGGGGGGCGAACTCCATCATTTCGGCTGGAACGCCTGTAGTTCGATGCTCTGCCCGAATGCACCGCACCCCCACGTGGAGCGACGCTACCTCGTCGTGCCTGATATCCGTAGCTCGCACATCACGATCCTCGACACGAAGGAGGATCCCACGCAGCCTCGCGTGGTCAAAGTCATCGATCCAGAGGAGTTGTACGAGCGCGCCTACTACGCCCGGCCACACACGGTGCACTGCGGTCCGGACGGCATCTACATCTCGGCACTGGGCACCCCGGAAGGCGAAGGCCCTGGAGGGATCTTCATTCTCGACCACGATACCTTCGAGGTACTCGGGCGGTGGGAGATCGATCGCGGTGACCAGTATCTGCACTATGACTTCTGGTGGCATCTCGGCTACGACACCATGATCACCAGCGAATGGGGTACACCGCGCATGGTCGAGCATGGCGTCCTCGGGGAGGAGCTTCTCGCTGGTAAGTACGGCCATCGAATCCACCTCTGGGATCTCCATCGGCGGCGCCGGCTCCAAGCGCTCGATTTGGGTAGCGAGCATCAGATGATTCTCGAGCTCCGCCCGGCTCACGATCCCACCAAGGCGTATGGTTTCGTCAATGCCGTCGTGAGCTTGAAGGATCTCTCCTCGGGTATCTGGCTGTGGTATCGCCAGAACGGTGAGTGGAAGATCCAGAAGGTGATCGAGATTCCAGCTGAACCAGCCGACGAGGACCAACTGCCGGATATCCTCAAGCCGTTCAAGGCGGTACCGCCACTGGTCACCGATATCGACCTCAGTGTCGACGATCGCTTCCTCTATGTCTCGTGCTGGGGAACCGGCGAACTCCGCCAGTACGACGTCTCGGACCCGTTCGCTCCCAAGCTCACCGGACTCCTTCAGATCGGGGGAATCGTCCGGCGCGCGGGGCATCCCGCTGTGTCCGGTCCGCTCAACGGCGGCCCACAGATGGTCGAGGTCAGCCGCGACGGTCGCCGCGTTTACTTCACGAACTCTCTCTATCTGCCGTGGGATGCGCAATTCTATCCGGACGGTATCCGCGGCTGGATGGTGAAGGTCGATGTCGACCCAGAGGGCGGCATGCAGTTCGACCCCAACTTCTTCGTCGACTTCGGCGATCAGCGAGCACACCAGATCCGCCTCCAGGGAGGAGACGCATCGAGCGACTCCTACTGCTATCCGTGAGGCGATGACGCGGCCGCACCGGGGCGCCCCGCCAGGGCGGCGGGGCGCTCGTCTCGTGTTCGGCTGAACGGAGACGGGATGGAGCACGATCTCTGGGCCTGGTTCTCGCTGGTTTTGCTCGGCGCCTTTCACGGCGCGAATCCAGCCATGGGCTGGCTCTTTGCCGTCGCGCTCGGCTTACAGGAACAACGGCTCGCAGCGGTTTTCGCCGCGCTTCTTCCCATCGCGCTGGGCCACGCTGCAGCCATCGCCCTGATCGCGGTGGTGACCGTCGTCCTCGGCGAGACAGTTCCGCAGCCCATCCTCCTACTCGGCGCTGGAGTCGTGCTGATCGGCTTCGCTGGATGGCGCCTGTGGCGTCGCTTCCGTCACCCACGCACGCGTTTTCGCGCGACCCAACGCGAACTCGCCGTGTGGTCATTTCTCATGGCCACCGCCCATGGCGCCGGGCTGATGATCGCTCCGGTTCTGATCGCGCTGACCAGCAGGGGTAACAACCTGGTTCCTGATAGTCACCTCGAGCACTGGAAGGGACTCGGTAGCTCGCTCGGAGTCGCCTTGGCCGCGACGCTGGTCCACACTGCGGCCATGTTCGCCACGATGACCGTGATCGCGATCATCGTCTACCGTGAACTCGGGGTGGAGATTCTCCGCCGTGCTTGGGTCAATATCGACCTCGTCTGGATCGTCGTCCTCGTTGCGACCGGCCTCCTGACGGCCGTACTCGGCCTGCGAGCGATCGTATGAGCGTCACTCAGCTCGACTGCTCGCCTGTTCGGCGACAGCACCGTGCTCTGTCTCTTCCTCTCCGGACAGGACATCGATTGCAAAACGGCTCAACAATCCGGCGATCGACACGGCAGGATACGGGATCGGATCGACCGGATGACCGGGTGCGTGCGAATCGGAACCCGCACTGGCCAAAAGGCCGAACCGTGCGCACCAGGCCCGCAGTGTCTCTGTTTGCTCTGGAGTATGCGAGCGGTAATGTGCCTCCAAGCCATCGACCGGGATCTCCATCCGCATGCGCTCGAGCGTCTCCTCGGTGAGGACACCAGCTCCATCGTCACGCCCGGGATGCGCCAGTACGCAGACACCGCCGGCATCGTGCGCCGCCGCTACCACGCGCGCCAACGGGACATCGACCGTCATCGGCTCGCCGAGACGCTTGGTGATCTCGTGCGCAGTGGCGAGGTTCGTAGCATAGCCCTCGTGAATCAGCGTCAAGAGAACATGATGTGGTCGCAGCGGACGCCCACCGACGATCTCTCGCAGCGCGCGCAAACGGTATCCGTTGCGTTCCAGCGTGACGATCGCTCGCGCTGCCTCCGCCCACAGTCGATCAGCTAATTCGTCCAGTATCGCGCGGAAAGCACGCGCCGCTGGCAACGCTGGATCCACCCCATAGACGAGCAGGTGCCACTGCCGGTCGGCCCAGCGCGTCGTCACCTCGACACCTGGGACGATGACGAGTCCGTACTTCTTCCCCAGCTCGATCGCCTCATCGACTGCAGCCATCGTATCGTGGTCACACAGTGCAGCGACACGAAAGCGCTTCGTGGCCAGGTAGTCGATGAGTTCGGCGACCGTCCAGCGCCCGTCGCTCGCCAGTGTGTGCAAGTGCAAGTCCACCGCATCGTGAGCGAAAATCGAGTGCATGGTCGCTTCCTCCCGCCCCAGTATTCCCGAGCACACCGCCTGTCGACCACTGCCCCTTTTTTGCACTTCCCCACTCTGGAGAGGGATTCCTCGGCGACCCAGTCCGTGGCAGAATCGGGGCAGGAGGAACCACGCATGATCGCTGTGCACGACCTGGTCCGCTACTGTGACCGACTGCTCGATGCACAACGGTTTCGCGACGCTGCGACGAACGGACTCCAGGTCGAAGGCGAGCGGATCATCCGGCGACTCGCCTGTGCTGTCAGCGCGAACCAGCGAACCATCGAGGAAGCGGTTGCCTGGGATGCCGATGCGCTGCTCGTCCATCATGGGTTGTTCTGGGGAGACGGTGTCCGCTCGATCAGCGGTGTGGTGCGGCGACGATTGCGACCATTGCTCCTGCACGGTGTAAGTCTCCTCTCCTACCACTTGCCTCTCGATGCCCACTCCGAACTGGGCAACAACGCCCAGTTGGCTTTCGCGCTCGGACTCGAGCCGGTCGAACCGTTTGCCGAAGTGGGAAGTACCCCCATCGGATCGATCGCACGCCCACCGCAGCCGTGGCCGCTGGACCAGCTGGTCCTGGCGATCGCGCGCGTGACGGATCGCCAGCCGACAGTTCTGGCTGGAGGACCTTCCATCGTCGAGCGGGTCGCCATTCTCAGTGGTTCAGGAGCGAGTGCGGTCGTCGAAGCGGCAGAACGACACTGCCAAGTGCTCGTGACCGGCGAAGCGCGCGAGACGACGATGGCCTTGGCTCGGGAACTGGGCATCACCGTCATCGCGGCGGGACACGAAGCGACCGAACGACTGGGGGTACAAGCACTGGCCAAGCATCTCTCCGCGACATTCGGTCTCGAGAGTACGTTCCTCCATGACCCCAACCCGATTTGAGACTGTCGAGTTCGGAAAGGAGCGACCCCTTGGCTGGTACGATCGCACGAGTCTTCAAGGCCTACGATATCCGGGGAATTTATCCGGAGGAACTGGACGAGACCCTCGCCTACCGGATCGGCCGTGCCTTCGCGCTCTATCTGCGTCCGAGGAACGTCGTCGTTGGGCGCGATATGCGCGTGTCCTCGCCAGCCCTTGCCGAGGCCGTGATTCGCGGCCTACTCGATCAGGGTGTCCACGTGACTGATGTTGGGCTCGTGAGCACCGATGCCCTGTACTTTGCGGTGGGGAAATATCGCTTCGACGGCGGCATCATGGTAACGGCCTCGCACAACCCGCCGGAATATAACGGGTTCAAACTCTGTCGCGAAGAGGCGCAGGCGCTCAGTCTCGACCGCGGGATCGGCGAAATCCGCGATCTGGTTCTGCGGGGGGAGTTCCCCCAGCCTGACCAGCGCGGGACGCTCGAGCAGCGAGACATTCTCGACGATTTCGCAGAACACGTGTTGTCGTTCATCGACCGGAATGTCATCAAACCGTTCACGGTCGCCGTCGACGCTGGAAACGGCATGGGAGGACTGATCGCTCCCAAGGTCCTCGGACGACTCCCGCTCCGCATCATTCCGCTCTACTTCGAACTGGACGGACGCTTTCCCAATCACGTGCCGAATCCGATCGAGCCAGAGAACATTCGTGACCTCCAGCGAGCCGTGCTCCACCATCAGGCTGGTCTCGGTATCGCGTTCGATGGTGACGCCGACCGGATGTTCATCCTGGACGAGCGTGCCCGGTTCGTTGGTGGGGACATGGTGACGGCACTCGTCGCCAAGGCACTGCTGCACAAGCACCCAGGGGCCAAAATCGTCTATAACCTCATCTGCTCTCGCGCCGTTCCCGAAGTGATCCGGGAAAACGGTGGCATACCGATCCGCTCGCGCGTCGGGCATTCCTTCATCAAGGCGCTGATGCGCGAACAGGACGCGATCTTCGGCGGCGAGCACTCCGGACACTTTTACTTCCGGGACAACTGGTATGCCGACTCCGGGATCATCGCGGCAGTGACCGTCCTCGAGCTCTTGTCACGCGAGGGCGTGACTGTCTCGCAGGCGATCGCACCGATCGACCGGTACTACCGCTCGGGCGAGATCAATATCGAGGTGCACGATTTCCAAGCCGTTCTGAGGGCGCTGGAAATCCACTTCCACGATGGGAACATCGATCATCTCGATGGTCTCACGGTCGAGTATCCCGATTGGTGGTTCAACGCGCGTCCCTCCAATACGCAACCGCTTCTGCGCATCAACGTGGAGGCGACGACGCCCGAGCTGCTTCGCCAGAAGACCGAAGAAGTGTTGTCGGTCGTTCGCCGAGCCGCTGCAAGCTGAGGCGAGCGTGCGGTTCCGAGGTGAGCACACACTCACCATCGTCAAGCTGGACCCGGTCGGTCGAGTAGTCGCTCGTTATTCCGGCACGATCCACCCGGCCGCCCCTGGGTGGATCGCGATCGTCGCTGACTGGCGACTCGGAACGGTCGAAGCTGGTCCGCTCCGATTCGAGCCTGGTGACCGGCTCATCGAATTTTTCTCTTTCGTCGAACCGATCAACGCCTTCGCGCTTTTTGCCCCCGATGGAAGGTTCAAGGGCTGGTACGCGAACGTCGCTTGCCCTGCCTACCTGGAAGAGAGAACGCTCTTCTGGCGTGACCTGTACATCGACGTCATCGGAGAACCTGATGGGCAGATCACGGTGCTCGACGAAGAAGAACTGGAGGAAAGTCAACTGAGCCAGCGCGATCCGGAAGGGTACGCCTGTATCCTCGCCGCGCGCGACCGCCTGCTCAGCGCGCTGCGCACGCGCGCTTATCCGTTCGAGCTTTATGGCTGACCAGCATGAGGCGTCATCGGCGAGTACAATCGACCATGCGTGACGACTCCGAGAGCGAGGGTGGGACGTGGCGCGGCTACCAGTGACACGACGGCAGACATTTGCTCAGCAGCACGCGCAGACCGACGAGGCCGGCAATCAGTGGCTCAGTATCGAGGAGGCAGCTCGTCTTCTCGGTGTCGGGCAATCGACGTTGCGCCGGTGGAGCGATGCCGGACTGGTTCCAGTGTATCGAACGGCTGGCGGTCACCGCCGGTATCGGGAAGCTGATCTCCTGGCTCTTCTCAAGAGCGAGGCGCGACCCCGTCGACGGCTCTCGCGCAAGGCACTCGTCGATCTCTCCTTCGCACTCTATCACTCGCAATTGATGGCACAAGTCGTCAATCGCACTTGGTACGCGCGATACCAGCCGGAGCACCTCGCTGAGTTGCGCGCTCTCGGGCGCCAACTGGTCGAACTGGCTTTCCGAATCGTCAACCGGGCAGTCGATCGCGAGGAACTCCTCCGAGCTGGTCGGACGATCGGACAGCGGTACGGTGAAATCAGTGCTCAGGCAGGACTGACTCCGGCCGAAGCGGCGGAAGCGTTCCTTGCCTTTCGTGCGCCGACTTATCTCGCGATCACGCAATTCGCTGAGCGCGAGGACATTCCGACTCGTCGCGTCTTGCGCCTGCTCGGAGAATTGACCATTTTGATGGACGAGGTCCTCCTCGCGACGCTGCGCAGCCTCGAGCCAGCCATCTCACCGACCTCGTCAGTATTCTGACAGTCGTGACGATCGTGGAAGGAGAAAAGGCCATACATGCAAGAAGAAGAACAACTGATTCTTCGTCATGAACTTCTCGGAGATGAGGAACTTTTCACTTGTGCGCTCTGTCAGCATGTCCTTCCGATGCACGAAGCTCGAACCGTCCGCGGAGACGAGATCGGTATGACCGATGTCGAGTACGTAGTCGTCTGTCGCGAGTGCTTGCGCGAACTACGCGGGCGCGACCATGTTCTGCCGCCACCCGGTTGATGGCGTCAGCGGACACAGCCACGCGCGATGACACGCCATGTGCCGACGAACTCTCCTCCCCGAACGACGAAGAGTTCGTCTTGCAGGTTGACCACTGGGCAGACATGATTGGGAATGATTTCGATGCGTTCTCCGACCTGTGGTCCCTTCGTCTCGGGCGGGAACTCGAGCACACCGTGTTCCTCGCTCAGCCGGCTGATCACCGCATCCGGATACTCCACAACGTAGCCGTAGCCGGTCCGCGCTGGTGGGGGCGGATCGTAGGTGAGTGTCTTGCTCCCTGCGTCGATCACTGCGCGATCGGGAGCCGGACGGCTGATCACCGTGGCCAGAACACGCAAGGCGACCCGATCCGGACCGATCCGCCCAAAGCGAAACGCTGCCGCATCGTAGAAAACATACGTACCAGGGCGCATTTCGGTGATACCAGGCACGCGCGTCGTCGCGAACGCTGCCGGCGTCGAGCCTACGCTCACGACATCGACCGGGATCCCCTCCCGACGGAGAAGCTCAGCTGACCCGACCATCGCCTCGCCCGCCATCCGCGCTAGGCGCTCGAGTTCTTCCGCGGTACTCGCTCGACCAGCATGACCCTCGTGCGTCATCAGGCCTCGCAAGCGGAGTCCAGGCATCTGACTGATCTCGCGTGCCAACCGGAGCACCGGCTCACCCGGCTCGACCCCTGCCCGGCGCAGACCGGTATCGACCTCGATGACGACATCGAGACGCATTCCGCGGGCGAGGGCCGCCCGGCTGAGTGGCTCGGCGACCGCGACGCTATCTACCGCCACCGTGACCTGCACCCGTTCGGCCAAGCGCAGGAGACGTTCGATCTTCTGATCTCCCACGATCTGATACGCGATCAGGACATCATCCAGCACACCGGCGGCAGCGAATGCCTCCGCCTCGGTGATCTTGGCACAGGTGAATCCGACCACCCCGTGCGCCCGCTGCGCGCGAGCGATCTCAGCCGTCTTGTGCGTTTTCAAGTGGGGACGCAAAGCGAGGCCATGCGTGCGAGCGTACTCGGCCATCTCGGCGATATTGCGCTCCAAACGATCGAGATCGACGACCAGGCACGGGGTATCCAACAGCACTCGATACGATGCACAGTTCACGGTCGCCCTCCTCATGGAGAAGGAAGAATACGCACCCGTCGACCTTCCACTCGCAACCGACCAGCAGCATAGAGCCGCACAGCCTCCGGATAGAGTCGGCATTCTTCGGCGAAAACGCGCGCTGCGAGCGTCTCTGGTGTGTCGTCATCCAAGACCGGCACACAGGCTTGCAGGATGATCGGTCCTGCATCGAGTTCATCGGTGACGAAATGCACCGTGCAGCCGCTCACCTTCACACCGCTGTCTAGGACAGCACGATGAACACGCTCGCCGTACATCCCACGTCCGCCAAACAGTGGGAGAAGGGACGGATGAATGTTCATGATGCGCCATCGATAGTCGGCACGGACCGGCAAATGCCGGAGAAATCCAGCCATGAGCACCAAATCGATCGCGTACTGGTCCAGAAGACGATACACCTGCTCGGCGAAGACAGACTCCGGCACTCGTCTGGAGGGGATGATCGCCAGGGGCACCCCAGCAGCACGAGCGATGTCGTTGCCAGCGACATCCGGGCGATTACTGACGACGAGTTCGATGCACCCCGGCAGTTCACCCCGGCCTTGCACGGCGAGCAGATTAGCCAGTGTCCGCCCGCTTCCCGAAATGAGGACAGCGATCCGCAGTTGCCGCACGCTGGCTCCTTCACCTGACGTGCTCCGTTTTCAGCCGTAGTATGGGGGAGCGCACCGCCGATGTCACGCACCTTCGGTACAATCGTCGTATCGGCCACGTCGCCTGATCGGCGCGGGCCGACCAGCAACGAGCATGGAGGCGAGAGTCAGGTGTCGCGATCTCTTCCCTCGACGGCGAACCAGCACCCAACCTTTCCATCATTCGATAGTGTCGTCATCTTGGATTATGGCTCCCAATATGCACAACTCATCGCGCGACGCGTGCGCGAAGCCCATGTCTACTGTGAACTCGTGCCGCACGACACCGACTGGTCAGCTCTGGCGCACCTTTCGCCGAAAGGGATCATCCTCTCCGGTGGACCCGCCAGCGTGTACGAACCGGATGCGCCGCAACTCCCCAACTGGGTTCTCGAGAGTGGCCTCCCCGTTCTGGGCATCTGTTACGGCATGCAACTTTTGGCCCACACATTGGGCGGCAAGGTCGCGCCCGCGCAACAACGCGAATACGGTCCCGCAGTGGTCGAGCGTGTCGCAGACCATCCGATTTTCGCCGGGCTTCCGGCACGCTTCGACGTGTGGATGAGTCACGGCGACCGCATCGACGCGCTGCCTCCCGGATTCGAGGTACTGGCGCGCTCGGCCAACGCACCCTTCGCGGCAATGGCACGGGACAATCTCATCGGTCTCCAATTCCATCCGGAAGTCGCGCATACACCGCTCGGGAGCGTTATCTTGCGCAACTTCCTCTTCGATGTCTGTGGTTGCGCACCGACCTGGACAGCCGAGTCGTTCGTCGAGCAGGCTGTCCGCGAGATCAGGGAGCGGGTCGGTAACGATCGGGTCCTGCTTGCGCTTTCCGGCGGCGTCGATTCGAGCGTCGCCGCGGCGCTGATCCACCGAGCGATCGGTGACCAGTTGACACCTGTTTTCGTCGATACCGGCTTGCTTCGCGAAGGCGAAGCGGAAACGATTCGAGAAGTGTTCGGTCGGCACTTCCGCATGCCGCTCGTGGCGGTCGATGCCCGTCAGCGTTTCCTGGCTCGACTGCGCGGTGTGAGCGACCCGGAACAGAAACGCCGATCGATCGGCGAAGAGTTTATCCGCGTGTTCGAGGAAATCGCTCGCCGCCACGGGCCATTCCGTTTCCTGGCACAAGGGACACTGTATCCTGACGTGATCGAGAGTGCCGCTCCCGGAGCGTCGCGGACTGCCGCCAAGATCAAAACGCACCACAACGTCGGCGGTTTGCCCCAAGACCTCGAATTCGAACTTCTCGAGCCGTTACGCTATTTGTTCAAGGACGAGGTGCGCGCGATCGGCCGACTCCTTGGTCTCCCCGAGGAGATCGTGCAGCGTCAACCGTTCCCTGGTCCCGGGTTGGCCGTACGCATTCTCGGGGAGGTGACTGAGGAAGCGCTCGCGATCGTCCGGCGAGCCGACACCATCGTCCGCGAAGAAGTCGAGGCTGCTGGACTGGGCAATGGACTCTGGCAGTTCTTCGCCGTCCTTCTTCCGGTGCACTCGACAGGCGTGATGGGTGACCAACGCACGTACGCGCGGGTCATCGCGATCCGTGCCGTGACCAGTACCGACGCCATGACCGCCGACTGGGCACGCTTGCCGCACGACCTGTTGGCTCGGCTCGCTAATCGCATCGTCAACGAAGTGCCTGGTGTCAATCGCGTCGTCTACGACATCACCTCGAAACCACCAGCAACCATCGAATGGGAGTGAGTCATGCCGCGAGGATTGACCGTCCTAGTCGTCGGTAGCGGAGGGCGCGAGCATGCCCTCGCCTGGGCATTGCATCGGTCCCCCTCGGTGGAACGCGTTCTCGTGGCACCCGGTAACGGAGGAACCGCAGCGATCGCCGAGAATGTCCCGATCGCTGCAACGGACATCCCGGGCTTGGTCGCACTGGCCCGCGAGCGGCAGGTCGACCTTACAGTCGTCGGTCCCGAGGAGCCGCTCGCTCGCGGACTGGTGGATGCATTCGCGGAAGCGGGGCTGACCGCTTTTGGACCGACGGCGCAAGCAGCGCGGATCGAAGCGAGCAAGGCGTGGGCCAAGGACGTGATGCGAGCCGCCGGCGTGCCCACCGCTGAGGCAGTGGTCGTCACCGACTTCGCAGCGGCTCAGGCGGCGCTCGAGCGTTTCCGCTTTCCGCTCGTCATCAAGGCTTCGGGGTTGGCAGCTGGCAAAGGTGCCATCGTCGTCTCTTCACGACGCGAGGCGGAAGAAGCACTCCATTGGATGATGGTCCAACGTGCGCTCGGCGCCGCAGCGGATGAGGTCCTTCTCGAGGAGTATCTCGAAGGCCGTGAGCTGTCTTTTCTCGTCGTCACGGACGGGAAGACGGTATTGCCGCTCCTGCCCGCTCGGGATTACAAGCGTCTCGGCGACAACGACACCGGCCCCAACACCGGCGGGATGGGAGCCTATGCGCCCGTTCCTGAGGTCACCGATGAATTGCACCGGACGATACTGGAACGGATCATTCATCCAACCCTGGAGGAACTGAGGCGACGGGGCATCGTCTATCGCGGCGTGCTCTATGCGGGTCTGATGCTCACTCCTCGTGGTCCGAAAGTGCTCGAGTTCAACTGCCGGTTCGGCGATCCGGAAACGCAGGCGATCCTGCCGCTCCTGGAAACTGATCTCGCGATGCTTCTCCTCTCTGCTGCGCGGGCCGAACTCTCTGGTAACTGGTCGCTCGACTGGAAACCAGCAGTCTGCGTGACGGTCGTCGTCGCATCCGGTGGCTATCCGGGTACCTCTGCGACCGGATTTCCGATCGCCGGTTTGGATACCGTTCCGAGCGATGTCGTCATCTTCCACGCCGGGACGAGACGAGCGAACGATCATGTCGTGACGGCCGGCGGTCGTGTACTCGCCGTGAGCGCTATCGCCGCGACATTCGCTGAGGCGCGCGAGCGCGTCTATCGCGCGATCGAGCACCTCTCCTTCCCTGGCATGACGTTCCGCCGCGACATCGCACTCACCGAAGTGGGAAAGAGCGTCATGCCGACGCCGCCGCCGAGCGGGACGGCGTGATCGCGACCCACCCCTGTCGCACCGCTGCCAAAATGACATCCACGCGATCCTGAGCACCGAGCTTCCGTAGGATCGACGTCATGTGGTTCTTCACTGTCTGTTCCGTGATGAAGAGCGCCTCCGCGATCTCCTTGTTGGACATGCCCTGCGCCACACAGTCGAGCACTTGCAGTTCGCGCACCGTGAGCACCGTGTCCGGACTTTCGACGCCGCCTTCCCCGACCACGTAGCGCTGGAGTTCACCGAGGACCCGACGCGCCAAATGGGGCCGGTCGAGGATCTGCTGCGGCAGCCGATCCTCGCCGGCAACGACGGCTTCCAACACCGCCAACATCTCGCGGGGTTCACTGTCTTTCGCGAGGAAAGCCGCAGCACCGACTTGCAGAGCACCGAGCAGCCACGATTCGTTTTCGTCCGCCGAGAGCAACACGACGGGGAGTTTCGTATTCTGCCGTTTGAGGAGGCGCGTCACTTGCAACCCGTTGATACCTGGCAAGCGAAGATCGACCAGGGCAAGGTCCGGCCGATGGAGCTCAGCCTGCTGGACCGCCTCATGCGCTGAGGCTGCTTCTGCCACGACGCGAAAACGCTCGTGTCGGTCGAGGAACTGACGCACCGCAAAACGAAACAGCGGATGATCATCGACGACGAGCACTTTGACGGGTGTTCTCCGCTGCCCTAACCCGTTACCCCGCATCGTCTTCCCCCCTCCGGTTACCGCGAATCTCGGAAACAGTTTCGTCCGGAGACAACGATTCGACGATGCGGAATCAGTCACCCTTCTTCAATCAACACTCCTAAGGACAGTGAGTACTGATGCCGCATGTACGTACTGTGCCCTCTGGGCACATCAAAGCAACGTCCAACCGAAGTATCCGAGCAGTGCGATCACGCTTTTGGCATCGCGGATCGAGCCAATACGGAGAGCCTCCCGTGCCTCCTCCGGAGCGAGCTCGACGACGTGCAAGCGTTCGTCACCAGCCGGGCGTGCTGCACCCGCAGTCAGCGCTTCGGCTACGAACACTACGAGTTCTTCGTCCGTCCAGCCCGGACTCACATAGAAGCGGATCAACTCGCGGAGCCGTCCTGCCCGATAACCGGTCTCCTCCTCGAGCTCCCGCAAAGCACACGCAACCGGTTCCTCGTCAGCCTCGCGCGTCCCGGCTGGAATTTCCAACAACATCCTCCCGACCGCATACCGGTACTGGCGAACGAACACGATCCGCCCGTCGTCCTGGATCGGGAGGATGGCAACAGCCCCCGGATGGTGCGCCACCTCGCGGATCGCCCGCCGGCCATCGGCCAGCAGAACCTGATCGCGAGAGACCCGCAACAACCGCCCTGAAAACACCGTCTCGCTTCGCTCGACCCGCTCGACCTCCACCGTGTCCATCCTTCCCGTTCACGCACCGAAACCATCCTCGCTGGTGGGAAGGTTCTACCGGATCACGTCGCTCTGCGGGTGCCTGTCGCCGTGCCTTCCCAGCAGCAGGATTCCAAATGTTCGAAGAGATCACCAGGCGTGCTGAACCGCCCCGCACCGAGAAGCAGGTGGTTGCCCCCGGGAAGTCACACGCTGCTCCGGTTTAGGCTGCGACCGAACCTCCACAGGGCAAGGCGATCGCTGCGCATCTCGGCTTTCCCAATACGGGATCGCCGAGCTGGGTACGAGGACGCATGTGGTACTTTCGAGTCGAAAGGAATAAACTGCTCGAGAAAAGCACGAGCCGAACAGCTGGATCGGTCGCCTGCGACCAGCGCTCGCTCGCGTCGACTCACGCAGAGTCGGACTCCAATCGGCTGCGCCACGACCGTCCGAACGCCCGCCGATCCCATCGATCGCCGCAGAAGCGCTGGCACGCCAGCACTCGGGATCCTTGCGTGCCACGAGTGTGGGATTCGTCCGCCGACAGGGATCAGCCCGTGACGATTCGTTACCCCGACTGCGGGAACGATCGTGCCCCTGACGGCGTCATGCGTGACGGTTCATCGTCCGAACCGGTGGCTCGAACGTCTTTTTGTTCTTCCTGGTGCGCAGGCGCTTCGTCTGGGGATCGGTAACGACGCACCTCAGTCTTATGACGGATCGCGGAGGCGGCGGGCGGATTCGAACCGCCGAATCGCAGTTTTGCAGACTGCTGCCTTAGGCCACTTGGCTACGCCGCCGCTGCCACTCCATGCATAGTATAGCAGCTTCGCGCAATCAGCGCTCGGACTGGCGAGCTCGTTTCTCCTGGCAACTCGCGCCGAAGTCTGGCGTACAGTCGTTCCGCCACCGACCAGACGTGCCAGACCACCGACCCTCATGTCAGCGCAGCACGACCACGCCATGATCGGTGACGCGAGCCTCCGGAATGACCGAAAGCGCCATGAACGAGAGCAGCGCGAACGGTGCCGGCACGCGACTTCCCATGTCGCGCGCTGCCTGCTCGACCGCTTCGTACTGTTCGGCCACCGTCTCCAGTGGTTCCGGTGACAAAATCCCTGCGACCGGGAGCGGCAGTCGCGCTCTGACCAGCCCATCGGAGACCGCGACCAGACCACCGCGCATGGCCACGACCGCGTCGATCGCGGCCAAGATATCCCCGTCGTCGATTCCAACGACGACGATGTTGTGGGCATCGTGCGCGATGGACGAGGCCAGCGCACCACGCCGCAGGCCGAAGCCCCGGACCAACCCCACTCCAACGCGTCCGGTCGCCCGGTGGCGCTCCACGACGACCAGCTTCGCCAAGTCGCGCTCTGGATCAGCGACCACCTCCCCGTCACGCACCGTCGGTTCCACTTCGATCGCTCGCGTCACGATCTGCCCCGGGATCGCCTCCACGGCGATCATCCGATCGCAAGCGGGCAAGCGAAGTCGACCACGATCGAGCGGTGCCACGCGCACCGTATCCAGGAGCCACTCGGGAATCGTCCGGCTGGTCTGGAAGGTCGCCTTGCCGTCCTGAGCGACCACCTCACCCTGGAACAGGACGAGCCGCGGGCGGATATCGTCGAGCCGGTCGAATGCGACCACATTGGCCCAGTAGCCGGGCGCGACCAGCCCATACCCGTCAAGCCCCCAATACTCGGCCGTGTTGAGCGTCGCCAGGCGGATCGCCCGAATCGGATCGAGGCCAGCCGCGATCGCCTTGCGCACGATGGCATCCATATGGCCATCGTGGAGGAGGGTCGCGCAATCCCGGTCATCGCTCGCGAAGCAACAGCGCGGGTAGGTAGCCTCGGTCACGAGCGGCAACAATTCGAGTAGGTTGTGCTCGGTCGATCCCTCCCGGATCATGACCCGGAGTCCCCGCCGCAGCTTCTCGCGGGCTTCCTCCAGTTGCGTCGACTCGTGATCGGATCCCATACCCGATGCGATATAGGCGTTGAGACGGGAACCACGCAAGCCAGGTGCGTGCCCATCCCGCCGCCGCGCCGGGAGGCGAAGCTTCTCGTAGATCGCCGCGTCACCGGCGAGGACACCCGGAAAATTCATCATCTCACCCAGCGCAACCGCGTTCGGTAACCGCAGTCCCTCGGCGATCGCAGCCGCGTCCATGACCGCTCCGGCACTTTCGTATGGACTGGCTGGAACACACGAGGGTATCGTCAAAAACACACCGAGCGGAAGCCCTGACGCTGCCTCAGCCAGTGCACGGATTCCCGCGAGTCCAGCCACATTGGCGATCTCGTGCGGATCGGTCACGACCGCTCCGGTCCCGTGCGGTACGACCGCCCGTGCGAATTGGTCTATCCAGAGCAGCGAACTCTCGACATGGACATGTCCATCGATGAAGGAAGGCGCGAGATAGGCTCCAGCGAGATCGATCTCCTCATGTCCATCGCGATACGTTCCGATTCCGGCAATGCGTCCGAACACGATCGCGACATCGGCTTCCTCGATTTCACCGCTCGCCACGTTCACGATACGGGCGTGTCGCAACACGAGATCAGCCGGTTCTTCGCCGAGCGCGACACGCAGGAGACGTCGCCACTCCTCCAGTTGGAGCGCTTCGATCCCCAATCCAACCATTCTGTTCCTCCTCGCTCTCAGTCGAGTAAACGCTCTTCGAGTCGCCCGAGCAGCTCATTGAGTCGTCCCAAAAGATCGGTCACCAGCTCCGGTATGGATGCGCTTGCACTGAACGGGATCTCGAGCCCGAGCCGCAGCCCGACCCCGTGCTCCGCCTCGTCCCACCACGCGTCGCGCAGCAGTCGTTCCGTGTCCGTCACCGGTGCGTGCCGGATCGTCTCCACGAGCCGGGAGAGCGTGAGCCGAGCGAGGCGCTCTTTGACTGCTCGTCTTCGCTCGTCCTCTTCGTCGTAGTAGAGGCCCGGCGAGACATCCCAGACCTCGACCAGATAGCCGTCAGTCCCGATCCGCACATCGATCCGACCGCACTCGGTATCGCACGCGACGAGCCAGCCCTCATCACCATACAATGGGTACGCCCAGAATCCGGCCTGACGCAGGAGAGATACCACTGGTTCGAGCGCTGCTCGCGTCTCACGCGTGTTCATCGTCGCTTTCCACCTCGCGTCGCTTCAGCCAGAGTCGAGCGACCTCGACCAAGCCTTCGACCTGATCGAGCTTTGCGTCCGGCCAGTCGAGTCGCGCTGCCAACACGATACCGGGGGCAATTTCCCAGACGCGCCAGTGCATCGCGTCACCCGCCCTTCGATCCGGTGCGACGACCTCCCGTTGTGCCAGGTGCTCGCGGATCTCCTCCAGACCGAAACGCTGCTCCCGGAGTCGCCGAATCTGCTCGAGGCGCCGGATATGTTCCGGACCATACCGCGCAGTCGGTCCTCGGCCGCGCGGCGGGGGCAGCAGGCCACGAGCGACATAGAAACGAATGCGCCGCGGTGGAATCCCCGTTCGCGCCGCCAACTCCCGAATGGTCAACGATCGATCAGCGTTCTCGGCACTCATCGACTTCTCGCAACGTTACTCTCGCTTGAAGCATACAGCCGCTCCGATTCTGCCGTCGCACGGTATGCTGACCATGAAGATCGACGATCGGAGGAAGGACGACATGAGCTCCCGGCTCCTGGACAGCGTTCCGTTCCTGCTCGTCGGTGTGGTCCATCTCCTCCCGCTACCTGGCTCCCCCCGTGCGACGCGGGACGTGGCACGGATCCGCGAGCGTGCTTGCCGCGACGCCGAAGCCTACCGGGAAGGGGGTGCCCACGCCCTCATCGTCGAGAACTTCGGAGATGCTCCATTCCGGAAAGACGGTGTCGAGCCTCATGTCATCGCGCTCATGGCAGTCATCGTCGAGGCGGTCCGCGTGGCGACCGGACTGCCGGTTGGGGTCAACGTCTTGCGCAACGATGCCCGTGCAGCACTCGGTATCGCGGCGGCAACCGGTGCTTCCTTCATTCGCGTCAACGTGCATGTCGGCGCGATGGTGACCGATCAAGGTATCATCGAAGGCCGCGCTGACGAAACACTCCGCTACCGTACGCTGCTCCAGAGCGAGACAGAGATCTGGGCCGATGTCCTCGTCAAGCACGCCGTACCGCTGGCACCGCTCGCTCTGGAGGACGCCGCCCAGGAAACGGTCCAGCGCGGGCTCGCCGATGCCCTGATCCTCACTGGTCCGATGACCGGACGCGCACCCGACCCAGCCGATCTCATGCGCGTCCGCGAACGATTGCCGGCAACTCCGGTGTTGGTGGGAAGTGGAGTCACGGCCGACAATGTCGCGCGCTACGTCCACGCTGCACGCGGCGCGATCGTTGGGACATGGACCAAGGTCGATGGCAAGACCGAGAACCCGGTCGATCCCGCCCGGGTTCGGCGACTCTGCGAGGCGATCTCTCGAGCCCTTCCGCACGAGCGGCATGGACCAGCCTCCTGAGAAGGCGAGGCATCGCTTTGGCCAGCGCATCGCTGCCTTCTGCTCGAGGGTCGCGGAGCACGATGGATCGAGATTTCTCTTAGATAGGAATCAGGTGGCTGGACGAATGTCGATCACGTCCAGCTCCACCTGTTCCTGACCGTTCCAATCGCTCCGTCGCAACGTGAACGCGATATCGATGCGGTCAGCGCCGGCCAAGCGAGCGATCTCCCGCCCCCCCTCGAACCAGACCGCCTGGCGCACGGTGCCATCCGGTGCGACGACGGTGAAGCGCAGGTGCCGCTCGTTCTGCATACTCGTAATGTCGACAGCTCGAACGCCGCGGACGAGGAAGCGCGGAACCGGGTTGCCGTGACCATAAGGTTCCAGCTGCCCCATCACCTCCCACGTCTCCAGCGCGATTTGGTAGGGGTAGAGTTCCGCATCCAACTCGAGCGGTAACGCTGGTTCCTCGTGGCCGAGGTGTTCCTCGGCGATTTCGAGGAGCCGCGCTTCCAGTTCGGCGAGACGTTCCGTCGCCACCGTCAATCCCGCTGCCGCACGATGTCCACCATGGTCGATCAAGAGATCACGGCAGCGAGCCAACGCTGCCGAAATATCGAAACCATCGATGCTGCGGGCAGAACCACGACTGACCTCGCTCTCTCGGGCGAGGAGCACGACCGGACGCGCATAGCGACTGACGAGCTTGCTGGCGGCGAGCCCGACCAACCCAACGCTCCACGCACTATCAGCCAGTACCAAGACGGGGGGCAAGCTCCCCCGCGCGTCGATCCGTCGCTCGGCTTCCGCCAACATCCGCTCGATCGCACGTTGCCGCAGCGCGTTGAGTTCGGAAAGTTTCCGAGCCAGTTCCTCCGCTCGCTGCGTGTCCGCCGTCAACAGGAGCTCGAGCGCGACGCGCGGATCATCCATTCTCCCAGCCGCGTTGAGCCGCGGCCCCAGGACATACCCGCAGTGCCAACTGGTGACCCGCTGTCCTGGTACGCTGTCGAGTCCGCTCAGGCGCGCGAGTGTCCGCAAGCCAAGCGGTGCAGTCTCCCAGAAACGCTTCAGCCCGAGCGCCACGAGCGTTCGGTTGATACCGACCAAGGGAACGACGTCGGCAACGGTGCCGAGCGCGACCAAGGGAAGCCAACGGGTCGCAGCTTCGTCCCCGAGCAGCAGTCGGGCGAACTGGTACGCGACACCGACTGCCGACAACGTTCCGAAGACTGGCGGGGCATCCGGCCGCGCGACCGAGACGAATGCCAGCTCAGCCGGCCAGGTTTCGTCATGGACAGCGTGGTGGTCGAGCACGATGACCGGAACCCCCGCTCGAAGGACACTACGCAAGGCATCCCAGTCGCCGGTTCCGCAATCCACCGTGACGAGAAGCGCAGGCCGATGCTCGAGCACGCATGGCACATGATGACGCTGGAAACCATATCCATCGCGAAGGCGATGGGGCACCATCGGGATGACCGTCAGCTCGAGTTCCCGAAAGAGCTGAGCCAGGAGCGTCGTTGCGGTCAAACCATCCACATCGTAGTCGCCGAAGACGACCACCGGCCCTGACCGGCACCGCACTTCTTCGACGAGAGCTCGCGCTCGCTCGCTGTCGGGCAAGCCGCCAGGATCAGGCAAGTCACCGAGGTCAGGCTGGAGAAAGCGCCGTACCTCCTCATGGTTCCGAATACCCCGACGGTAGAGGATAGCGGCCAGCAGCGGATGATCCGCGAGTTCCCGAGCCATTTCTGGAACTCGTTCCGGTTCCCGCCACCGGTACCGTGGCATTCGCCTCTCTCCTCGGTAGGACTATCTGACCATAGCGATCAGCGAACGGCAGGACAACGATCGCCTGCCCGCATCCGAACAAGCAAGCGCAAGATTTACCTCGTCGCGTCCTGCTCGCTCTCCACTGCTGCCGCCGTCACGTAAATTCCGCGTGCCAGTCGTTCCCCGACAAACTGTTCGCGATCACCGATCCGGACCCGCAGCGGCCCCTCGAATGGCAAGCGCTCGAGCACCTCCAGGCGAGTGCCCGGGCGAATACCCAGTTCGGCGAGATAGCGGAGCTGTGCGCGATCGTGATCGGCAACGTGGAGAACTTCCACTTGCTGCCCCGGCAGAACATCGTGCAACCGCTGACAGGGTCGCTCGGGGAGCGAGCCATCGCTGCGCGGGATGGGATGTCCATGTGGATCTTCGGTCGGGAAACCGAGTCGTGCGTCGATCCAGGACTCGAGTTCCTCGGAAAGGCCGTGCTCGAGGCGATCCGCCTCTTCGTGCAGAGCATCCCACGGATACTCCAAAACCTCAGCGAGAAACCGCTCCAGAAGGCGATGGTGACGGATCACTTCGAGCGCAACGCTCCTCCCCCGGTCCGTCAGTCGTACACCCCGATAGGGTTGGTGATCGACGAGGTCGAGCGCAGCCATCCGCTTCAACATGTTGGTGACCGAAGGGCTCTGCACCCGTAAACGCTCGGCGATCGCTTGGGTCGTGACCCGTCCCTCGTCTCGCTCGAGCGCGAAGATGACTTTCAGATAATCCTCCATCGCCTGCGTGATCGGTACTCGCCCTGTCGCTCGCCTCGACTGTCTCACTGGTACACTCCTTGCGACTAACCGACCCCGAGTGGAGGGGGTTCGCTGTTGCGCCAAGTATACGTTGAACACCTGTTCGAAGGGTGAGACAGTGCGAGGAGCTGCACGACAGCTCGGAGCGATCGCTGGATCGGTCGGATGGATCAGCGCGACACTCCTCCTGCTCCTGGCGGCCCGGGAGCCGCGTCAACTTCTCGTGCGTCGAGCGCGGGTCTCCCTACCCCGGCCCCGGCAGCGCGCTGCCGGCCTCCGGCTGGCCTTTCTCACTGACTTCCACGCGGGAGGGCCGGGAACGAGCACGGAACTTGCGCGGACCGCTCTCTACCTCCTGGAGAGCTGGCGTCCCGATCTCGTCTTGCTCGGCGGTGATTACTTCGATCAGGGCAACATGGTGGAAACCACTCTGTTCGATGTCCTGGCACGCTACGAGCACGTGTATGGAGTGCTCGGCAACCATGATTACCGACGCGGAACGGCCAACGCTGAAGGGATCGCTCGTTTCCTGGAAGCACGCAACGTGCACATCTTGCGCAACGAATCGGTCACCATCACCGTCGAACGGCAGCAGGGAGCGACCGGCACGATCGAATTGGTGGGTCTCGACGACCCCTATACCGGCTTCGCTCGCCCGGAGATGCTGAAGAGGCCGCTCCCGCCGCACCCGCGTCTCCTGCTCGCCCATGCTCCCTCGGTCGTCGAGCGATTACCTGTCGGATGCGCTGATCTTGCGCTCTTCGGACATACTCATTGGGGGCAGGTTCGGCTCTCCCCCTCCCAGACGATCGGGTTTCTGGATGCTGCGTGGTATCTCGATCGCTGGCGCCGCAAACCCCATGCACGGCTGCAGCGCGGCTGGTTCTGGGAAAAAGGGATGCTCGTGTACGTGAGTGCTGGTATCGGTCTGACGCAGCTTCCATTTCGGCTCTTCGCTTCACCCGAGATCCTCTGCCTGGAACTCGATCCTGCTGCGCACGATCCGCAACGAGCCTGCGATGACCCTCTGCGGTACGTTCGTTCCTCGACCGTGCGTCAGACCCTCCAGCGGGAGGAGAGACGATGAAACCACCGATCCGCATTCTGGCTCTCGATGCCGGAGCAGGCACGCAGGATATCGTGCTCTACGAGTCCGATCGTGAGCCGGAAAACTGCATCAAACTCGTCTTGCCCTCGCAAACCCAGGTCGTTGCCGCACGCATTCGCCGAATCACCAGTCGCAGGAGTCCGCTGCATTTGGCTGGCTTTCTGATGGGGGGTGGTGCGAGCAGCGACGCTATCCGTGCGCATCTGGCCGCTGGCTTGCCAGTTTCCGCACAGCCGGACGCCGCGCGGACACTCCATAACGACCTGGATCGCGTCCAGCGCATGGGCATCGAGTTGACCGAACTCCCGCCGCTCGGCGCCGAAGTCGTCTGGTTGGCCGATGTCGATGTCCCTGCCCTTACCCAGGCCTTGCGCGCCTTCGAAGTCGAACTACCGGCACTCTGGGCGATCGCCGTGCAGGATCACGGGTACGATCCCTCGACGGACGCCCATGAGCATCGGTACCGGTTCCTGGCGGAGCTTCTCGAGCAGGCGGACGATCTGCGCGCTCTGGCCTTCCGCACACCGCCGGCTTATCTCCTGCGTATGCAAGCTGTTCGGCGGCAAGTTCCCGGCTGCGTGCTCATGGACACCGGCCCGGCTGCCGTTCTCGGCGCGCTGTGCGACCCAGTGGTCTGGCGCGCAGCCTGTTCTGATGGCGCGATCGTCGTGAATGTGGGGAACATGCATACGTTCGGCGTCGCGATACGACGAACGCGCATCTATGGACTCTTCGAGCACCATACCAGCGGGGTGACGCCGGCCATCCTCGCGGATCTCGTCTCCGCGCTGCAGAGCGGACGACTGACGCACTCGGACGTCGTGCGACTGGGTGGTCACGGAGCAGTTCTGACACCCGCCTACGCTGCGGCCGCGCCGTTTCCGTTCGTTGCCATCACTGGTCCCAATCGATCCCTCGTCCGCTCACTGGGTTGGTACGAGGCAGCACCCTTCGGAGACATGATGGTGACCGGCTGTTACGGCTTGATCGAGGCGACGCTCCGGCTGCTCGAGCGTGAGACGGGAGACCGACTACCGTCACTGTTGCCCGAAGAGGGTTAGGCTTCGCGCAAGGGTAATCCGGCGACGAGTCCCAGTAAAGAAGTAACCCCTTCGGGTACGAGCGACAGCGCTTCGAGCTCTGCCAGCGCTTCGCGATGGAACTGTTCGACTGCGTCCTGCAGAGCAGTACGCACCGCGTAGCGTTCCAGTAATGCGATGACCGCAGCCACCTCCTCCGCGCTCAGCTCAGTCCGTCGACGCCAGAGATCCAGTAACCAGGCCCGCTCATCGGTTGCAGCGCGTTCGAGGACGAGAAGGATCGGGAAACTCTTCTTGCGTTGTCGGAGGTCATCGCCGCGGGGCTTCCCGGTAACCGCCGGATCTCCCCAGATCCCGAGGTAGTCATCGCGGATCTGAAAACCGAGTCCCAACGCGCGCCCGAAGCGTTCCAGCCGTGCCGCGACCTCCGCCGGCGCACCAGCTACCAGAGCCCCAGCCCAGGCGGAAAAGGCGATCAGCGCAGCCGTCTTGCGTTCGATCATGGTGAGGTACTCGTTGACCGATACGTCGGGACGTTGTTCGAAACTGAGATCGAGAACCTGCCCCTCGACGATCGAGAGCGCCGTCTCGTTGAAGCGGCGTACGAGTTCCTCACCGCGACCGGGCTCGAGTGCTCGTGCTGCTTCCAGCGCGGCGATCTGGCTCAACACGAAAAGAGCATCACCAGCATTGATCGCTTGAGCATCACCCCACAGGGCCCAAATCGTGGGGCGGTGCCGTCGTACTCGACTGCGATCCTGGATATCATCGTGGATCAAAGTGAAGTTGTGGAGCAGCTCGATCGCTGCCGCGATCCCAACGGCACGAGCAGCATCACCGCAGACAGCAAGAGCGACAGCCAGACAGAGCGCAGGGCGAAACCGCTTGCCGCTGACTCCGCTCGCTGGCTGCAACCGCTCGTCGCGCCAGCCGAGATGATAGGCGAGCACCTCGTACACAGGAAGCGTACCCGGTAGCGCCGGAAATCGCGCACCGTATCGATCCAACAACTCCTGCATCGTCCGTTCCACGTCGCCGATCGCTGCGTTCACGGCCCTGCCTTTCGATCGAACCATTCTTCATCCACTCGACAGTCGACGACTGGACATGCGGAGCAGAGAACGCCCATACTTGTATTGATCGTCGCACAGCGGAGCCGTTCCGGCCAAGTGCGAGCGGCTCCCCTGTGGGACGACCGTGAAGGGAGGTTGACCATGTTCTACTTCGATCCGCTCTACTTCGTGTTTTTGGCGCCAGCGCTTCTGCTCATGCTCTATGCGCAATGGCGCGTACGCTCAGCCATCGGAAAGTACGGTGAGATGCCGAATCGGCTCGGCTTGACCGGTGCGCAAGTCGCCCGCGCCATCCTCGACCGCAACGGTCTCTTCGACGTACCCGTCGAACTCACCCCTGGCGAGCTGACCGATCACTACGATCCGCTGCGGCGTGTCGTTCGCCTCTCCGAGCCCATCTATTACGGTCGATCTGTCGCCGCGCTCGGCGTTGCCGCTCACGAGACGGGACACGCCATCCAGCACAAGGTCGGGTACGTACCACTGCAGTTGCGCACCGCGATCGTTCCGGCGGTGAATATCGGCACGAACATCGGGTGGATCTTGATGATTTTGGGTATCGTCATTGGGATCTCCGGGCTCGCCTGGGTGGGTGTGGTCTTGTTCTCGCTCGGCACGTTGTTCGCCCTGCTGACCTTGCCGGTCGAGTTCGATGCCTCTCGCCGAGCGCTCGCGCTTTTGACCACCATGGGTATCGTCGATCGGACCGAGGAGAGGCAAGCGCGGGAGGTTCTCAACGCCGCTGCGCTGACCTATGTCGCTGGACTCGTCATGGCGGTCGTCAACCTGCTCTATTGGATCAGTCTCGTGAGCGGAATGCGCCGGAGCGAGTGATTCTCCAGCCCGCCAGAGACGAAATCGAGGCGCCCGGAGCGTGAGCGTCCGCCGGGCGCCTCGTCGTCTCGAACGCTCGATGTCGTCGTGATCCGAGACGTGGTAGTCTCCAAGGAACGGTGACCGGTGCTGAGTCGGCGCCGAACGCGAGGGAGGGAGAAGCACGATGACCATCGACCTTCATGAGCGACGAGCGATCCTCCAGGAGATCCAATCGGCCTGGGTCGAGCTGCGGAATGCACTCCGCAACTTGACCGAGCACGAAATCGTCGAGACCGGTTCGTGGGGCGCGTACTCCTTCAAGGACATGATGGCGCACATCGCGACGTGGGAACGTCTGCTCATGCAACGCATCCAGGCATTGGAAGAAGGTCGCGAGCCCCCCACCATCGACGACATCGACGCCTTCAACGAGGAAGATATCCAACGAAACCAGAGTCTCTCGCTGCGCGAAGTGTGGGATCGTTTTCTCGAGACACACGAGAAGCTCGTCGAACTCTTGGAGCGCACACCAGTACTCACTCGTGAGTTGGTTGCAGCCGATACCTACGAGCACTACAGAGAGCACTTGCAGGATATTCTCGAGTACGAAAAGCGGCGCTCCCCCAGCCGGCGACTCAAGAAGGAATGACGCACCTGGATCGATCACAGTGCGCGAGGGCACGAATGCCGCGAGGCCCGGGTGGAAAACCGGTCTCGCGGCATCCCTCTAGCCGCGTTCAGGCGCTTTGCTCGTAGGTGAACTCGATCGGTTCGTCGTTCGCCGTCAAGAGGAGCGGTGGGCGACGTCGGTAGATCACGTCCGCGGTCACGACGCACTTGCGAACCCCCTGGAGCGAGGGAAGCTCGTACATGACATCGAGCAACACCTCCTCCAGCGTCGTCCGCAAGCCACGAGCGCCCGTACCACGTCGCTCGGCGAGGTCGGCCGTCGCATGGAGCGCATCAGGAGTGAAGATCAGCTCCACGTTGTCCATCGCGAAGATCTTCTGATACTGCTTGACGATCGCATTCTTCGGCTCCACCAAGATCCGTACCAAGTCGTCGTGAGTCAAAGGATCGAGCGCCGCGACGACTGGCAGGCGACCGATGAACTCGGGAATCAATCCGAACTTCAAGAGATCATCGGGGATGACCTGGTGTAACACATTCTCCTCGCGTCCATCGTGCCGAGCGCTCTTGCCGAACCCGATCGTCGAGTCCTTACCGATTCGCCGGCGGACGATCTCGTCGAGCCCCTCGAATGCTCCGCCGCAGATGAAGAGGATATTGCGAGTATCGATCTGAATGTATTCCTGATGGGGATGTTTGCGCCCCCCGTGCGGCGGCACGTTGGCGATGGTCCCCTCGAGAATCTTGAGGAGCGCCTGCTGCACCCCCTCTCCGGAAACATCGCGAGTGATCGATGGGCTATCGCTCTTGCGAGCGATCTTGTCGATCTCGTCGATGTAGATGATTCCGGTTTGCGCGCGCTGGATATCGCCTCCAGCCGCCTGGATGAGACGGAGAAGGATATTTTCGACGTCCTCCCCCACGTACCCAGCCTCGGTGAGCGTCGTGGCGTCGGAAATGGAGAACGGGACATCGAGCAATTTGGCCAGCGTTTGGGCCAAGAGCGTCTTTCCGCTTCCAGTCGGGCCGATGAGCAGGATATTGCTCTTCTGCAGCTCAACGTCGCTGGCCTCGCCGAAGAAAATCCGCTTGTAATGGTTGTAGACAGCGACCGACAGGACCTTCTTGGCCCGTTCTTGGCCGACGACATACTGGCTCAGCTGCTCGTACAGCTGCTTGGGAGTCGGGATCTGCGTGGGAGCGGGAGCTGGACGCCGAGGTGTTACCTCTTCTTGGATGATCTCCTGGCAGAGCTGAACACATTCATCGCAGATGTAGACCCCGTTCGGGCCAGCGATGAGTCGTCGTACCTCCTCCTGGCTCTTGCCACAGAAGGAACAGCGATAAAAGACCCGTCCCCCACGCGTCGTCATCCCCTTCGCCCCTTCTCCACCCGTTGGCTCACCTACGCCCGCTGGAGCTTGACCGGCTCCAGCACGTGATCCACGATCCCGTAGTCCTTCGCCTCATACGCGCTCATGAAATAATCTCGCTCGGTATCCCGCTTCACACGCTCGAACGGCTGACCAGTGTGGAACGCCAAGAGCTCGGTCAGCATCGTGGTCAGATTCAAGGTCTCCCGTGCCTGGATCTCGATGTCCGGCACCGAACCGCGGAATCCGGAAGTACCTTGGTGAATCAGAACCCGCGAATGAGGCAGTGCGAAGCGCTTCCCCTTGGTTCCCGCTGCGAGGAGCACCGCCGCCATGCTGGCGCCCAGCCCTACACAGTAGGTCGCAACGTCCGGCTCGATCATCTGCATCGTGTCGTAGATCGCCAAGCCAGCGTACACCAAGCCGCCCGGACTATTGATATAGAGCTTGATATCCGCCTCAGGGTTCTCGTGCGCCAGGAACAGCATTTGGGCGATGACGGCATTCGCCACCTGATCGTCGATCGGCGTTCCGAGAAAGATGATCCGATCGCGGAGCAGGCGCGAGTAGATATCGTACGCACGCTCACCACGACTGGTCGTTTCGATCACCATCGGGATGACGAGTTCGGGTCGGATGTCTCGCTCCATCGTATCGCCTCCTCAGCGTCGTCAGGATGCCTGGTCATCGTCCGCTCGCGATCCGACCTCCGTTGCTGCCAGCGATTCCGCTGGCTCGGCAGCCGGCGTCGTTTCGCGATCCGCTGACTCCACAGCCGCCGCTTCTGCGCCCGCAGCTGGCTCACTCCCCTCGGCTGGTTCGGCTCCAGCCAGAACACGAGCCGCCTCGCCGGTGACAGCACCTCGTCCTTCCGTGACGAGCTCGAGGAGCCGCTCGCTCACCTTGCGCTCGTGCAGTTCGTCAGCGAGATAGCTGCGCACCGAGGGAACATTGTAGAATGCTCGGAACTGCTCGGGACTTCCGCTGGCGAGAGCCAGTCGCTCGATCTCGCTAGCCAGTTCCTCCTCACTGACCGCGATTCCTTCAGCCTCGGCAAAGGCTTCCAGCACCAAATACCGGCGTAGGCGCACTTCGGCCTGGGGGCGCAGATCCTGCCTGAACTCTTCCGGGGTTTTACCCTGAAATCGCAGGTACTCTTCCAGGCTGCTTCCACGCTGCCGCAGTTGTTCACGCAGCCGATCGATGTCCGCCGCGACCTGACGCTCGACCAGTGCTGGCGGAAGCTCGACCGTCGCCACCTCGAGGAGGCGCTGGACTGCCTGTTCCAGTACTTCCGCACGCGCTGCCTGTGCCTTCTCGCGCAAGAGATCACGCCGCACGCGAGCACGCAATTCGCTCGATGTTGCTATCCCGAGCGACTGCGCGAACTCGTCATTCACTTCCGGAAGCTCAGCTTCCTTCAACTCGTGCAAGGTCACGCGGTAATGCAGCGTCTTCCCACGGAGTTCCGGACTGACGCGCTCGTCTTCCTCCGCGAAAGAAATATCGAACTCAGCCGATTCTCCAGGCCGCAGGGAGCGGATAGCCTGATCGATCTCCGCAAAAAGGTTGCTCTCGCCCAAGACGAAAGTCGCCTGGCGAAGCGGCTCCTGGAACGGTTGCTCGCCTTCGTACGCTTCGATATCGACGATCACCTGATCACCGTCGCGAGGTAGGCGCGGCTCGTCCGGCGTCTTCCAGACCGCGCGACTGCGCCGCAGCCCCTCGATCACCTGATCGATTTCCTCTTCGGTCACCTCGACCTCGCGCGGTTCGACGCGGATATCTCGATAGCCGTCGAGATCGACTTGCGGATAGACCTGTACGTCGACGCGGAAGGCGAGCGGTTCGTCCTGATAGACCTCCACCTCTGGTTCGGCGACAGGGGTCAGCCGGTGTTGCTGAAGCGCCTCACGATACAACCGATCCATGAGTTCACGCTGCGCTTCCGCGACGATCAGCTCCCGCCCCACTCGTCGCTCGACGAGCGCCCGAGGTGCGCGCCCAGGCCGAAAACCAGGTACTTGGACCTGCTGGCCGATACGCCGGAACGCTCGTTCGAGTGCAGCGTCGAATTCGTCAGGATCCGCCGCGATATCCAGGCGCACCGTGCTTTGCGGCAGGCGTTCGACGGTGATCTTCACGAACTCCCCTCCCTAATCAGGACACACCACGATCGAATCTCGGCTCATCTCGCTGCACCCAATTCTCGCCCGAATCGAGAGAGAACTGCTCGACGCAGACGTTCCGCGGCCTCCAGCATTGCCGAGGGCCGGCTTGCATCGCTAATCCTACCCCGCCAGCCATTCCGGTCGCTAGGAGCCCTGTGCTAAAGTTATCAGGCGGAGGTACCCGCACCACTAGGTACCCACCAGGTGACGAGCATGACGACCGAGTTGACCCGCCGGCCTCGACGACATCGTCTCCTCACCGCACGCGGATTGCAGCACATTCGTCCACTCCGGCGTGCCCTCGCCTGCGGGACGATCGCCGACTGGCAACTCGTTCCGTGGGGCACCAACGGGACGTTCGTCGTGCTGCTGGAGCAGGAGATCGTTCCCGACCTCCTGGCTATCTATAAGCCTGCCCGCGGCGAGGCGCCACTCTGGGATTTTCCTGCAGGAACGCTCTATCGCCGCGAATATGCCAGCTATCTTTTGAGCCGCCTGCTCGGCTGGTCGTTCGTTCCCCCGACGGTCATCCGCGATGGTCCCTACGGGATCGGGACGGTCCAGCTGTATATCGAAGCGGACGATCAGCCACTGCGCGGCAAATCGGTGCGATCCGAACTTGCACGCATCGCCCTCTTCGACCTTCTCACGAACAATGCCGACCGCAAAGCGAGCCACCTCTTCCGGGGGAAGTTCGACCAGCGGATTTGGGGGATCGACCACGGGCTGACCTTCCATGTCGATCCCAAGCTACGGACCATCCTCTGGGAATTTTGCGGAGAGCCTATCCCGAGCGAGTTGCTCTCCGATCTCGCGCGTCTCCTGCGACACCGCCGAATCGTCCAGCGGCTCCTCCGACCGTTCTTGGCCGAGAACGAACTCGCCGTTTTCTGGAAGCGCTGCGCGACCCTCGTGGAGCACCCGATCTATCCACTGCTCAACCCTCGACGCAACATTCCGTTCGGCTGGTGACGGGGCGAATCGTTTGCTTCCGGACGAACTATGATTCCGGGCTATATTCGGACAACTCGTCGATCGCTGCCCGAATCAGCTCGATCTGTGGAGGATAGCGCGTGCCTTGGAGATCGCGACGTCAGAATCGCTGACCGAGCAGGAGGCGATGGCGCGCGGGATTCCCCGGATCACGTTCCCGCGTTTCCCTCTTGACCGGTCCCAAGATTGGCTGTATGATAAAGATGGAAGCCAAAGAACCCGAAGGGTCGTTCTCGATCAGGCAGCGGGAAGGGTTGCCCAGAGTACTCGCCTTATCACGAAAAGTGCAAGGCTCTGTGGACTGGCGTCGATCAAGGGGTAGCAGGGAAGGGAGCAAGGGTGAAAATCTCAGGATCGCACACCATACGAGCGGCTCGCGATGTCGTCTTTGCGCGACTGACCGATCCACAGTTGATCGCGAGTTGTCTGCCTGGAGTGGAAAATCTCAATCAGGTCGCCCCTGATCAGTACGAAATGGCGATGACGGTCGCCATCGGTCCTGTGAAGGGAACGTTCCAGGGGAAAATACAACTCTCCGATGTCGATCCACCCGCCTCGTACCGCATGGCGGTGGAGGGACAGGGGAAACCCGGCTTTGCTCGCGGCGTGGGCTCGGTCCAGTTACGAGCGGTCGACGACCAAACCACGGAGATCACTTACGAGGGTGATGTGGAACTGGGCGGACCATTCGCCGGCGTCGCCCAACGGATGCTGGGTGGCGTAGCCAAACGCATGATCGAACAGTTCTTCTCGTGTATCGAGCGCCAGATGAGTGCGAGTGCCTGATCGTGTCGGCAGGTCGTTGGTCGGAAGGGAAAGGAGTGGTCGAATGCAGATCACGATGACCGTCAACGGTGTGACGTGCACCCATGACGTCGAGCCTCGCCTGCTGCTCGTACACTACTTGCGGGATGTCCTCAACCTCACCGGAACGCACATCGGCTGCGACACGAGCCAATGCGGCGCTTGTACCGTCCTCATGAACGGCAAGGCGGTCAAGTCTTGCACGATTTTCGCCGTGCAAGCGGATGGTGCGGAGATTACCACGATCGAGGGACTGGCTCGCGATGGCCAACTCCACCCGGTGCAGGAAGGATTTTGGGAAAAGCACGGGCTGCAGTGCGGTTACTGCACGCCGGGGATGATCATGACTGCTGTCGACTTCCTGCAGCGCAACCCCGATCCGACGGAAGAGGAGATCCGTCACGCCATCGAAGGGAACCTGTGTCGCTGCACAGGCTATCAGAATATTGTCCGCGCTATTCAGTACGCGGCCGAGAAGATGCGCAGCGGTAGCTAGGCACGTGCTCGTTCGGCCGGGTCGGACCCGGGCATCTCGCAGCGAAGGAGGGAGCCATGGCTGTCACCAAGATGTTCGGAGCAGCTGTCAAGCGGCGCGAAGATCCGCGACTCATCGCCGGTCGCGGCAATTTCACGGATCACATCCGGCTTCCAGGCACATTGGTCATGGCGATCAAGCGGAGTCCCCACGCGCACGCGCGGATCGTCCGCATCGATACCAGCAAGGCACGGGCGATGCGAGGCGTTGTCGCCGTTTACACCGGTCAGGATCTCGTCGACAAGCTGGCCCCGGTGCCCTGCGCCTGGCTGATCCCTGACAGTGACTTGAAGGTTCCACCCTACCGAGCAGTCGCTGTGGACAAGGTGCGCTACGTCGGTGACGCAGTCGCCGTGGTCGTCGCGACCGATCGCTACGTTGCGCAGGACGCGGTCGAAGCCATCGAGGTGGAGTACGAACCGCTCCCGGCAGTCATCGACCAGGAGAAAGCGCTCGAGCCCGGTGCACCGCAGCTCTACGACGAGGTCCCCAACAACCTTGCCTTCCACTGGAAGCTGCATGCGGGTGACTTCGACGCAGCCTGGAATGCTGCCGAGGTGCGCATCTCGCGCCGGTTGGTCAATCACCGGCTGATCCCGACGGCAATGGAACCGCGCGGTGCGCTCGCGGCCTACAATCCGGGCACGGGTGAACTGACCATATGGTGCACCAGCCAGAACCCGCACGTGCACCGTTTGTTGCTTTCCGGGGTCACTGGTCTACCGGAGACGCAAATCCGCGTCATCGCCACCGATGTGGGCGGCGGTTTCGGTAGCAAGATTCCGATGTACGCTGGCGAGATGATCGCGGCAGCCATCAGCAAGGATCTCGGACAGCCGATCAAGTGGATCGAGACGCGGCAAGAGAATTATGTCGCGACGATTCACGGCCGCGACCACATCCAATACGTCGATATCGCGGCGCGGCGGGACGGCACGATCACTGGTGTCCGCGTGCGCGCTTATGCCAGCATGGGAGCCTATCTCTCGACGGCTGCACCCGGCGTCCCGACTTGGTTGTTCGGCCTCATGCTGCAGGGTCCCTATGCGATTCCGGTCGTGCATTGCGACGTCTACGGCGTCCTCACCAACACCACACCGACAGACGCGTATCGGGGCGCTGGGCGACCCGAAGCGACCTATCTCTTGGAGCGGATGATCGATCTCCTTGCCCGCGAGCTGGGGATGGATCCAGCGGAGATCCGCCGCAAGAACTTCATTCCCAAGGACAAGTTCCCGTACACGACGCCCACCGGTTTACAGTACGATAGCGGTGATTACGAGGCGACACTGAATCGGGCACTGGAACTGGTCGATTATCAGAACCTGCGGCGTGAGCAAGAGGAGCTGCGCAAGCAGGGACGTTACATCGGGATCGGCTTCTCCACCTATGTCGAGGTCTGCGGCCTGGCTCCTTCCCAGGCTGCGGGAGCGATGGGCTTCCAAGGTGGTCTGTGGGAGAGCGCGACCGTACGGGTGCATCCCACCGGCAAGGTGACGGTCTTCACCGGCTCCAACCCGCACGGGCAGGGCGAGGAGACGACCTTTGCTCAGCTGGTCGCTGACGAACTCGGTGTGCCCTTCGAGGACGTAGAGATCGTCCACGGTGACACCGAAATGGTCCCCTTCGGCATGGGGACGTATGGAAGCCGGAGCACCGCGGTAGGTGGCGCAGCGTTGGTCCTCGCGTGCCGCAAGGTCAAGGAAAAGGCACAGCGAATCGCGGCCCATCTCCTCGAAGTCTCGCCCGATGACCTGGTCTTCGAGAACGGTCGCTTCTTCGTCAAGGGTGCTCCGGATCGCGGTATGACCTTCCAAGAGGTGGCCCTGCAAGCCTATCTCGCCTGGAAGCTGCCGCGGGACATCGAACCAGGGCTCGAGGCGACGCACTTCTTCGATCCAGTGAACAATACGTTCCCGTTCGGGTGCCACATTTGCGTCGTGGAGGTCGACCCGGAAACTGGGAAAGTGCACTTCCGTCAGTATGTTGCCGTCGACGATGTCGGCAACGTGATCAACCCGATGATCGTCGATGGGCAGGTTCACGGCGGCATCACGCAGGGACTCGCGCAGGCGGTGTACGAATTCGCCGCCTACGACGAGAATGGCCAGCTCCTCACCGGTTCGCTCATGGACTACGCAGTGCCCAAGGCGAGCATGCTCCCCTCCTTTACGGTCGATCGGACGGTCACCCCCACTCCGGTCAACCCGATGGGAGTCAAGGGAGCAGGCGAAACCGGTACGATCGCCTCGACGCCCGCCGTGGTCAATGCTGTGATCGATGCACTCGCACCGTTCGGCATCGATCATATCGACATGCCGCTGACACCGCAGAGGATCTGGCGAGCGATCCGCGAACGATCGCGCTGAGGGCACATCCGGGGGACGGTACCTCTGGAAGAACGGAAGGGGAGCAGACGATGTATTCGAGCACGTTCACCTATTACCGAGCGGGGTCGGTGCAAGAGGCGCTGAAGCTTCTGCTCGAGAACCCTGACGCAAAGCTCCTCGCTGGGGGGCACAGCTTGATCCCGGCGATGAAGCTCCGCCTCGCCTCGCCGTCCGCGCTCATCGACATTTCGCGCATCAGCGAACTTGCTGGTATCCGGGATGCCGCTGACCGAATCGTCCTCGGTGCCATGACGCGGTACGACGATATTCAACGATCCGATCTCGTTCGCCGAGTGCTGCCCATTCTCCCTGAGGCGATCGACGCGATCGGCGATCTCCAGGTGCGGAACATGGGCACGATCGGCGGATCACTCGCTCACGCCGACCCGGCAGCTGATCTTCCCGCTGTCGTGCTCGCACTCGGTGCGGAGATCAAGGCTGTGGGCCCCAACGGCGATCGTACCATCCCTGCAGACCAGTTCTTCGTCGATCTCTTCACGACTGCCCTGCAACCGAACGAGATCCTCACCGAGATCGCTTGCCCCAAGCCACCAGCGCGCACCGGCATGTCCTACCAGAAGTTCGCCAATCCAGCATCGGGTTATGCCGTCGTCGGGGCAGCAGCGGTCGTGACGCTGGCCGAGGACGGTACGGTCGCCGCGGCACGCGTCGGGGTGACCGGTGCAGGCCCCTATGCAGTTCGGCGCCAGAACGTCGAGCAAGCGCTGGTCGGCAAGCAGCCCACTGCTGAGACCATCGAAGCAGCCAGCCAGTTGGCCAGCGAGGGTATGACGTTCAACAGCGATATCTTCGCCAGCGAGGAGTATCGAGCACATCTCACGCGCGTGTTCGTCAAGCGAGCCCTGACCCGCGCTGTAGAGCGAGCACGCGGCTGACCGACCATTTCTATGTGTCGCAGCACGCCCGGGGTCAACGACCCCGGGCGCATCGCTGTCCATCGATACCGTACTTTGGTATACTATCTGACCGGCACGTCTGATGAGTCGAGGTGAACCGTGACGACGATCGAGCTGCATTCAGTCGAGGCTGTACAGCGCGCACTCGCAGCCTATCGATACGTGTGCGACACCAGCCTGGCGACCGCTATTTTCCTCGCTCTCAAGCTACCCAAGCCGCTCCTCTTGGAGGGCGAAGCAGGGGTCGGCAAGACGGAAGTCGCCAAAGTGCTGTCGCAGGTACTGGATACGGAGTTGATCCGTCTCCAGTGCTACGAAGGGCTGGACGTCAACCACGCGGTTTACGAGTGGAACTACCCACGCCAGATGCTGGCCATCCGCTTGCTGGAAGACCAGCAGGTCGGATGGGATACCGCGATGCACGAAATTTTCAGCGAGGAGTTCCTGATCGAGCGACCGCTCCTCAAGGCGATCCGACATCGCGGGAAAGCTCCCGTTCTCCTCATCGATGAGATCGACCGGGCGGATGAGGAATTCGAAGCGTTCTTGCTCGAATTGCTCTCCGACTTCCAGATCACCATCCCGGAGATCGGAACGATCAAGGCCGAGCATCCGCCATACGTCATCATCACGTCCAACCGCACGCGGGAGCTGCATGACGCGCTCAAGCGACGCTGCCTGTACCACTGGATCGACTACCCGAGCTTGGAGAAGGAGTTCGAGATTCTGCGCGTCAAGCTACCGGGGATCCCGGAGCGGCTGGCGCTCCAGGTCGCTCGCTTCATCCAGGCGCTTCGGCGGGAAGATCTGTACAAGCTGCCCGGCGTTGCCGAGACGCTGGACTGGGCCGCTGCACTGCTCGCACTCAATCAGAGTCAACTCAGCGTCGAGATCGCCTCGGCGACACTCGGCGCGATTCTCAAACACCAGGAGGATCTGCAGCATATCCGCAAGAAGCGGCTGGAAGAATTGGTCATGGCAGCGACGCAAGAATGAGACCGAACCGGCCCCACTCGGGCTTCACCGTGGATGAGTGAGCCATGACGGCAACGATGAACTTCGCACAACGTGCCCTCGCATTCGCTCGCTTGCTCCGGCGTGCTGGCGTCAAGACGACGACCGGTCAGGCGATGGACTTCGTGCGCGCGATCGAACACATCGATATCAGCCGCCGCGAAGAGTTTCGCGAAGCGGCGCGCGCTTGCCTGGTCACGCACAAGGACGACCTGCCGGTGTTCGACCGGCTCTTCGATCTGTACTGGCGAGCCAAGCCGGAATACACCGATGGTCTTCTCCAGCAACCTGATCCGGATGATGTCATCGAACTCACCCCCGAAGAAGGCGAGGAAGCGGAGGAGACCGAGGGAAGCAGCGTCGAGGGTGCACGGGGTCGACGACTGGAAGCGATCGAAGCGATCGAGGAAGCAGAGGAAGGCGAGGGGAGCGAGGCAGAATCGTTGGCGGACGCCTTCAGCTACAGTCCGGCCGAGATCTTGCGCGAAAAGGACTTTGCCGATTTCACCGAGGATGAACTCGCCCAGATCCGACGATTCATGCAGCAATTGACGTGGCAGATCGGCCGTCGGCGCTCGCGCCGCAAGGTCGCCTCCCCGAAAGGGCGCTTCATCGATCCGCGACGGACCATGCGACGGTCGCTCCAGAGCGGCGGCGTCCCGCTCACTCTCGCTCGCCGGCAAACCAAGACCAAGCCGCGCCAACTCGTCGTCATCTGCGATGTGAGCGGCTCGATGGACCGCTACAGCCGGATTCTGCTCCAGTTCATCTACGCTGTCGAAAACGGCATGGCCAAGGTGGAAGCCTTCGTGTTCGGAACACGCCTCACGCGCGTCACACGCCTCCTCAAACATCAGGACATCGATGAAGCGATGCGGCGCGTCGCGCGCGAGGTGCAGGATTGGTCCGGCGGAACGCGGATCGGGCAATCGCTCCAGACTTTCAACCAGGAGTGGGCCCGCCGGGTGCTCCGCAACGGGGCTGTCGTTCTCATCATCAGCGATGGCTGGGATCGCGGTGATCCGCAGCTGCTGGCACAGGAGATGGCTCGTCTCCAACGCAGCTGTTACCGCCTCATCTGGCTCAACCCCTTGTTGGGTTCGCCTCGTTACGAACCGCTGACGCGCGGTATGCAAGCGGCGCTGCCGTACATCGACGATTTCATGCCGATTCATAACTTTGCCAGCTTGGAAGCCTTAGCGAAGCACCTGAGCCAGATCGACGACAAGCGGCCGGTGCGCCGTCAGCATGCTGTGCTGCCCGAAGCACCTGCTGCCTAAGGGTGGGAGGACCGATGCGTGACATACTACCAGACATCGAACGTTGGATCGCCGAAGGTGAAGAGATCGCGCTCGCCACGGTCGTTCGCGCCATCGGCTCGTCACCGCGTCCTGTCGGTGCGAAGATGGCTGTCACGCGATCCGGACGCATGACAGGATCGGTGAGCGGCGGTTGCGTGGAAGGTGCAGTCTTCGAGGTCGCGCTCGAGGTACTCGAGACCGGTCGACCACGGCTCGTCCGTTACGGTATCAGCGACGAGCAGGCTTGGGACGTCGGTCTGAGTTGCGGTGGAATTATCGACGTCTTCGTGGAACCCCTGGTGAAGCAGTCATGAATGCCACTGTTTTCACAGCACTGCGTGAAGCACTCAAAAACGAAGAAGCGGTCGTCAGCGCAACGCTCGTCTCCGGCGAACCGTTGGGAGCGAAGCTGCTCGTGTTCGAGGACGGTCGAACCATTGGCTCGCTCGGTTCGACCGAACTCGACGCGATCGTCAACGAGGATGCGCGTTCGCTCTTCGAAACCGGTGAGCCGATCATCCGCACATATCGCATCAGCGAGGGTCGGGAGATCGAGGTCTTCCTGGAGCCGCATCTGCCCCCGCGCCACCTGATCGTCGTCGGCGCTGTCCACATCGCGGTGCCGCTCGTCGCGATGGCCAAAGAGCTCGGGTATCGCACGACGGTGATCGACGCGCGCGAGTTTTTCGCCACCCGGGAGCGCTTCCCCCACGCTGACCAGCTCATCGTCGCTTGGCCAGATGAAGCGCTGCTCGGCTCGAACATCACGCCGCAGACCGACATCGTCATTCTGGCACACGACGAGAAGTTCGAGGATCCAGCGTTGCAGGTCGCCCTGCAGTCGAGAGCTGGTTATATCGGCGCGATCGGCAGTCGGAAAACGAGCCAGCAACGATTGGAACGACTGCGCCGTGCGGGGTTCAGCCAGGAGCAGCTCGCTCGGATCCATGCGCCGATCGGCATCGATATCGGTGCGAAGACACCCGGCGAGATTGCTGTGAGCATTCTGGCCGAGATCATCGCTGTCCGACGCGGGCGAATCGGTCAACCGCTCCGACCGGCCAAATCCGCTGCTCCGGTCGCGCGCGAAAGCGCCTGATGCTCAGTTCGGATGGTTCGTATGCACCGGATCGCCGCCATCGTTCTCGCCGGCGGCCTTTCGCGAAGGCTGGGATATCCGAAGCAACTCGTCGACCTCTGCGGCAAGCCGGTCCTGCAGTGGGTGCTCGACACGGTCCAGCGCACCAGCTTGGAACCGCGCGTCGTGGTGCTCAATCCGGACATCGCGGGAGCTCGCGCGTTGGATACAGAAGGATTCCGCGTCGTGGTCAATGAACGAGCCAGCGAAGGGCAGAGCACCGCGATCCGAGCCGGGCTCGCTGTCTTACCTGACGACGTCGATGCAGTCGTGTTCTTCTTGGGTGACCAACCGTTTATCGATCAAGAAGTCGTCGCGCTCCTGATCGATCGGTTCCGCTCGACCCAAGCAGCGATCGTGCGACCGCGCTACGCTGATGGGCCGGGGCACCCGATCTTGATCGCCCGCCGGTTGTTCCCCGAACTCGTCTCACTGGAAGGCGATACCGGTGCACGACCAGTGCTCGCTCGGCACCGCGATGCGATCGTTACTTGTGATGTACCGGATCGCTCCATTCCACTCGACCTCGATACACCGGAAGACGTCGAACGAGCGCGCCAGCTTTGCCGCGATCAGCGCCGCGAGCCATGAGCATCAATTTTGCCGACGACATCCGTTATTGCCCGTATTGTCGTCATGAACTCGAAAGCCGGATGGTAGCTGGCCGACTCCGCCCCTATTGCCCGGCATGCGATCGGCCGTTCTTCGCTGACCCCAAACTCGCAGTGGCGGTGATCGTACGGCACGGCGATCGGATCGTGCTCCAAAAGCGCGCGATCGAACCAGGTCTCGGTCTCTGGAGCTTTCCTTCCGGCTTCGTCGAGCGCGGCGAGCCGGTCGAGGAGGCAGCCTGGCGCGAGGTGTTGGAGGAAACGGGTCTGCACGTCGAAGTCGGGCAGCTCGTCGGACTCTACTCACGGCAGGGCCAGCCGGTCGTTCTCGCTGTCTACGAAGGACGCGTCGTCAGCGGTGAACTCAGGACGAGCGACGAAAGCACCGCAGTCGAGTGGTTCCCGCTCGACGCATTGCCTCCGCTTGCCTTTCCGCACGATGCGGAAATCTTGCGCGATTGGCTCCGGCAGCGCTCGCAGTCCTGACTTCTTTCTCCTATCCCGAACGAAACCCTGTCCATTCGTCCGAGGATACCGAGAATCGAGATTGGCGATTCGAGAGGGGGACAGCATGAGCGAATCTCGTTACCTCGGACGCCCGGTCCGCCGCCTCGAAGATGAGCGGTTTCTACGAGGTCGCGCGATCTTTACCGACGACATCGATTTGCCTGGAGCACTCGACCTCGCGCTCGTACGGAGTCCTTATCCACACGCTGAGATAGCGACCGTGGACTGGAGCCGGGCGACACGGGTTCGCGGATTCGTGACGGCGCTGAGCGGTCGCGATCTCGCGGATTGGCTCTCACCCTTCCCTGTTCCTCCGCAATCGGCCGGCGTGCGTCCTCAGCGCCGCTACCCGCTGGCAGTCGATCGCGTCCGTTTTGTTGGAGAGGGTGTGGTCGCCGTTCTCGCGACGGGTCGTCCCGCAGCTGAAGAGGCGGCAGCCGAAGTACTCGTCGAGTACCGGGAACTCCCGGCGGTGGTTGACCCGAAAGAGACCCTCGCCCCCGATGCGCCGCGACTTCATCCCGATTGGCCGGATAACGAGGCATTCCGTTGGGATCTCACGGTCGGCGATGTTGACGCTGCCTGTCGCAGCGCGGACGCGATCATCGAGCTCCAGCTCGTGAACCAGCGCGTCTACGCTGCATTCTTGGAACCCCGAGCGGCGACAGACTGTCGATCCTGCTCATCGCCAGCTGACCGTTTGGGCCTCGACGCAAACGCCCCACACCTTGCGTGCTGGTATCGCCAGCGTACTCGGTATCCCCGAACATTCGATCCGCGTCGTGACACCCGATGTCGGCGGTGCATTCGGTGCCAAAGGTGGGCTCTACCCCGAGTACGTCCTGGTCGCCGCGCTGGCGTGGCGATTCCAGCGGCCGATCAAGTGGACCGAGTCGCGGACCGAGAGTGTCCACGCCACGAATCACGGCCGCGATCAACAGCAATTCGTGCGGGCAGCCTTTCGACACGATGGGACTCTGCTCGCTCTCGATGTTCACCTCCTCAGTAATCTCGGTGCATGGAACGCCTCTCCAACTCGTCCGACCGCGGTTTTGACTGGTCTGGCTATCGCAGGCCCCTATCGGGTTCCCAATCTGCGGCTCTCCCTCCGCTGTGTCGTCACCAATACGACGCCACAAGCAGCGTACCGCGGGGCTGGTCGGCCAGAAGCATCGTACTTGCTGGAACGGCTGATGGACGCGGCAGCAAGTCGCCTCGGGCTCGATCCGGTGGTTATCCGACAACGCAATCTCCTCCACCCAGAGGACTTCCCGTACCGTTCGCCGACCGGCGTGCCGTACGACAGTGGCAACTACCCAGCTGTTTTGGCAGAAGCGCTGCGCCGGTTCGACTACGCTGCTGCTCGAAGAGAACGAGCGCGCCTGCGATCCGCTGGCCGACTGATCGGAATCGGCATCGCTGCTTTCTGTGAACTTTCGGGTCCGGGTTGGGAGTCAGCCACGGTCCGCGCGCACCCCGATGGCACCGTGACGGTTCTTTGCGGCATCGCCCCGAGTGGGCAAGGGCATACCACAATGCTCGCTCAAGTCGTCGGCGAGGTTCTCCAGCTCCCGTTCGAGCGTATCCGTGTGGTCACGGGCGACACGGCTGCCATTCAGCAGGGGATCGGTACCTTCGGTAGCCGCAGCACAGCACTAGGCGGCTCAGCCGCGTACTTGGCCGCTGGGGACGTTTTGGAGAAGGCTCTTCACATCGCTGCGCACCTCCTCGAAGTCGCTCCGGAGGACCTCGAGTACCGCGACGCCCGCTTCTCGGTGCGAGGCAGCCCCGATCGCACAATATCCTGGCAACAGATCGCCCGCCTGGCGTACGTCATGGAGGGTCCCCCGGGCGGAATCGCACCGGGGCTGGAGGCGACACGCTTCTTCGATCCTGGTCGTCGCAACGTCCCTTTTGGCGTGCACCTCGCGATGGTAGAAGTCGATCCAGAGACCGGGCTCGTCACGATTCTTCGCTATCTTGCTGTCGATGACAGTGGACGTCTGTTGAATCCGCTCCTAGCTGAGGGACAAATTCACGGGAGCGTCGCGCAGGGGATCGGACAGGCGTTGTACGAGGGGATCGTCTACTCGGAGAACGGACAGCTCTTGACCCAAAACTTCCTCGAATACGTGGTTCCACGTGCCGCACAGGTGCCCTCCATCGAGACGGCACATCTGGAAACACCGAGTCCGATCAACCCGCTCGGCGTCAAGGGGATCGGTGAAGCAGGCACCACAGCTGCCCCACCAGCCATCGTCAATGCCGTGCTGGAAGGCCTGCGGCCATTGGGTATGCATCACCTCGACATGCCCTTGAGACCGGAAATGGTCTGGCGGGGCATCCAACGCACTGAGCAGCGAGCAGCTGCCCGATGACGAGTCATCATGATTCAGCTGCGTGGGAGGAGCAGCCGACAATACCGGCACGTGACCCGAGCGACTCCCCAAAGATCGCACGGGTCACTCCGCGTGCTCACACGAGGTGTGTCAGTTCAAAAAGAGGCGACGCACCATGCCGAGCCGAAAACTTACGAAACGTTCGGCTCGCTGGCAGCAGCTGACTCAGCGGACCGCTGCCGTTCCGACGCGCGCGCCTCCCCGCGCAGACTGGCCAACTCGTTGCGGAGCACTTCGATTTGGCGCCGCAACGAGAACAGGTAGATGCCGAGAATCAACCAGGTCACGAAGAAACCCGCGAACAAGTACCACACGTTCTCCATCGTTCCGCTTCCTCCCTTTCTCGCTCAGCCGTGCTGTTCGAGCGCCCCGCGGAGCTCCATCACTTCATCACGAGTCGTTTCGATCCGGTATTTCACTGCGAGCAAGAACACGTAGAAGATGCAGAAGGCGACCAATGTGACGATCATCGTCACCAGCATCTCCGGCGGCATGGCCGGTCCCTCGCTCCTCACGACGATCGGTTCAGGATGCAGCGTGCGCCACCAGCGGACCGACATGTGAATGATCGGAATATCCACGAAGCCGACGATCCCCAGAACAGCGGCATACCGTGCTCCACGCTCTGGATCAGCAACATACGCCCGCAACAGGAAGTAACCGAGGTAAATGAACCAGAGGATCAAGGTCGTCGTGAGTCGCGCATCCCATGTCCACCATGTTCCCCAAATGGGGCGCCCCCAGATCGAACCGGTCAACAGCACCAGCGTCGTAAAAATGAAACCGATTTCAGCCGCCGAGCGAGCCAGTCGATCCCAACGGGCTTGCCTCCGTACGAGGTACAGGATGCTGCTGACGAAGATGATGAAGAACGAGATATAAGCCAACCAGGCAGCTGGCAGATGGAGGTAGAACAAGCGTTGCACCTCACCCTGGTCGACGTCACGCGGCGCATACAGGAAGATCAGCACGACCGATAGGGCAACCGACAACACCGAAAGCGCCGCGAGGACCGACAACCACGCAGCGGTCGCTGGTCGCCTGACTGAATTCGTGACCGTCGCCATGCTCACCCTCCTTTCGAGCCGATCCGTTCACTCTTCGGTCACGCTACCGAAGGTCAGTGCACCGAGCGCAAAGAACAACACGGCAAAGCCTCCGAGCAGCCTCTTCCACGGCGCGGCGTCCGCCGTAAAGCCGTTCAACTCGAGCGTGGTTGCCCGCACCGCACCGATGACGACCGGCACGGCCAGCGGGAATAACAGGGCTGGAAGAAGCACATCGCGGGAGCGGACATTGGCGGTCATCGCAGCGAACAGCGTCCCGAGCGTGCAAAGCCCAAGCGTGCCCAGTCCAACCACCACGAGCACCCCAGGCCGCAAAACCGGTAGTGCGAAGAGGACAGCCAAAACCACGAGCGCGACCAACTCGACGGCCGAGACGAAGAACAGCATACTGACGAGCTTCGCGATGAAAATGACCGGTCGCTCGACTGGGCTCAAGAGCAGCCCCTCCCAGGCACCTTCCTGTCGCTCCAAGGCAACAGCGCGTCCCAACCCGAGGAGCGTCGTGAAGACGATCGCGACCCACAAGGCCCCCGAGCCGCTCGCAGCACGCTGGGCGCCACTCAGATCGAAAGCGAAATTGAAAATCAGCAAAGTCAAGAGTGCCATCACGAGCATCCCGATGACGAGTTCGCGTGCTCGCCACTCGAGGAGCAGGTCACGCTTCACGATCGCGATGAACTGGCTCCAGGCACTCATACGGTCATGAGCCTCGGCTGGGTCCGCAGGTAGAAGCCGACCTCGTCTCGCCCGCAGGCCGACCAGACGATTCGCCCGCGCTCGAGATAGATGGCTCGCTGGGCGAGTTGAATGGCCAGTTCCGATGCATGCGTCGTCATCAGCACTGTGCCTCCATCGGAGCAAAACCGCTCCAAAAGTTCGACCAGACGGATGCGCGCGGCTGTATCCAAACCCGTATCCGGTTCATCCAAGAGGAGCACTCGTGGTCGATGGAGGAGTGCTCGAGCCAGTGCCACACGCTGCTGCAAGCCGCGCGACAAGGACCGCACTCGATCACCGAGTCGGTCGGTCAGCCCCAGTTCCTCCCCCAACGCCTGAATCCGTTCAGCGGCATCAGCTACTCCGTAGAGGCGAGCATAGTAGCGCAGATTTTCGGCTACCGTCAGATCCGGATCGAGCATGATGCGATGCATGACCACGCCCAGCTGTGAGCGCACGGCCGGACCGAAGTCTCCGGCTGGTCGACCGAACCACTCGATCGATCCAGATGTGGGGCGCACGAGACCGACGAGTAGACGGAGCAACGTCGTCTTCCCGGCACCGTTCGGACCGAGGATCGCTACGCACTCCCCTGCGTGGACTGTCAAGTCGATGCTGTTCAGAACCGTTCTCCAGCTATAACGCTTCGTGAGGGCGCGGACAACGAGAAGAGTGGCATTCCTCAGTCGAGTCACATCGTCCCGATCCCCCGGCTTTGTCATGGCGATGCGCCGACCGTTCTCCGCGTCGAGCCAGTATCGAGTTGCCGTGCCAGTTCGCGCAGCTGCTCGATCTCGCGATCGATATCCTCCTCTTCCGACGATTCGGCCCGTTCGATCGCTCGCAAGAGCCGAGCCGCGTGTGCCAGCAGCGATTGCCGCATGGCGCGATAATCGCTCTCACTTACTTTTCCGGTCTCGTAGTCGAGCTGAAGATCACGAAGCATCGCCAAAATCGCGTCTCGTTCGGCGAAAAGGTCGAGGAGTTTAGCTGACCAAGCGGGTGCCTTTGCTCCGCGACTGGCAATCCACAAAGGATGCAGGACGAAAGCGACAACGACGATCGCTAGGAGGAGCAAGAGGATCGCGTCGAGCAGCATCAGCGGACTCTCCCTTCCGGTTCGAGGAACTGTTCGACGCGTCGAAGTTCTTCAGGTGCAACCGGTTCCCCGAGACCACCCACCGCTGCGTCTCGCTGTCGGAGGTACAGCACGAGCAACAGTGTACCTCCCACGAGCCCAACGACCGGCCCCAACCAGAGAGCCCAGAAGTAGCCCTTACGGGGCGGTTCGCGGAGGACGCTCACACCGTAGCGATCGACGAAATACTGGAGAATTTCCTCGCGCGATTCGCCGGCATCGAGCTTTTGCTGGATGAGTTGACGCATCTGACGCGCAAGTTCGGAGTTGGAGTCGCGAACGCTCTGTCCTTGACAGACGGGACAATTGAGCTGATTGGCGATCTGCAGGGCCTCAGGCGAGAGCGCTTCTTCCGCCCGGACTGGCCCGGTAGCGAAGAAGCCCACCAGTGCCAGGATGACGAGCCCCGGAACGAGCTGACTCACCCGTGCACTCGACCGGGTCACTCGCCACCAGCGACCTCGCGCTCGCCACCCTCGCTCGGTCATACTACGCCTCGCGTGCCATACCGGGAACAGTGCGCGGCAGTCGAGCCGGCGCGGGAACCGGCTGCGGCCAGAACAGCGTGAGCGTTCCTAGGACGAAAACTGCGCCACCGATCCAGATCCAGATCACCAGCGGATTCACGTAAACCCGGATGCTCGCCGTTCCGTCGTCCTGCCAGCGGTCGAGTACCACGTACACGTCATCGTGGCCAACGAGCGCGATTCCCATGCGGGCAGTCGGTTGATCCTCGTAGTTGCGATAAAAGAACCGATAACTTTCGACCGTCGCAGCGTACCGCTCACCACGATAGACATCGACTTTGGCAGCGACGACCTCCGCGTCTCGTGTCCGGCGATCATCCAAGCCACGGTACACGATCGTGTAAGGCCCGACGGAGCCCTGCTCACCGGGACGCAGAACGAATTGACGCTCAAGCTGGAACGCGTTGGAGGCAATGATTCCCACCGCCATGAGGAGCATCGCCAGATGAACGAGATACCCGCCGTAGCGACGGTTGTTCCGTCGCAGCAGCTCCCACACAGCGACGGGAAGAGCCTCACGGACATTGCGGCGGCGTGCACGAATACCGCGCCAGTACTCCTGGAGCGTGGCGGCAAAGGCGAACACTGTGACGGCGTAGGCGACCACCGCCCACCAGCGGTCGAGCAGGACGACACCGAGCCCGGCGACGACTCCCGCTGCGACGAGCGGCCAGCGCAGATTGCGGAGCAACAAAGGAATTTCGGTGCGCCGCCAGGCCAAGAGCGGTCCTAGGCCCATCAGGGCGAGCAAAACGAGAAGCAGCGGCCCGACGACGCGGTTATAAAAGGGCGGCCCGACAGTGATGCGGGTTCCCCAAAAGAGTTCGCTGAACAATGGGAAAGTCGTTCCCCAGAACACCGCGAAGGCCATCGCAGTCAGCAGCAAATTGTTCAGGAGGAAGCCGCCCTCGCGCGACGTTACCGATTCGATGTGCCGCTCGCTTTGCAACCCTGGTAGCCGATAGAGCAGCAATCCGATCCCGACGATGAGAACGAGGACCAAATACGCCAAGAACCAGTGACCGATCGTCGAGACGGCAAAAGCATGGACGGAGGACAACATCCCACTGCGCACGATGAACGTGCCGAAGACAGACAGCGCGAAGGTAGCGAGCAACAGGGCGAGATTCCACACTTTGAGCATTCCCCGCCGTTCTTGCACGATCACGGAGTGCAAGAACGCCGTTGCGGTCAACCACGGCAACAGCGCCAGATTCTCGACCGGATCCCAACCCCAGTAGCCTCCCCAACCGAGCACGTGGTAGGCCCACCACGCACCAATCAGGAGCCCCATACCGAGGAGCGCCCAAGCGAGGAGCGTCCAGCGCCGAATGGCCCGCAGCCAGTCGCTGCCGAGCCGTCCAGTCAACAATGCCGCCATGGCGAACGCGAAGGGCACGGTGAAGCTCGCATACCCTGCGAGCAGGAACGGCGGGTGCGCCATCATTCCTGGATCGCGGAGCAGCGGGTTGAGTCCCGCCCCATCGGGTGGAGTGACGGGGAGCAGCCGGAAGGGGCTAGCAACGATCGTCAAGACGAGAAGGAAAAAGGTAACGATCGCCAGAAGGGTCATCGTCACGTACGGAAGCAGTGCACGATCGGAATGGCGGTGCAGATAGAGCGCGAGCGCCCCCAAGCTACTCGCGACTGCCGCCCAATAGAGGAGACTACCCTCTTGTCCCCCATAGAACGCTGCGATGACGTACTGGATCGGCATGTCGCGGCTGGAGCGTGCTGCCACATAAGCGAGACGAAAATCATGCCGCACGAACGAGATCACCAAAGCGATGAGTGCGACGAGAATCAGGAAGGCAACGCCGTAGGTCGCTCGGTAAGCGCTCGCCAGGAGCTCCGGCACGCGCCGTCGCACTCCGAGAAAACTCGCCCCGATGCCATACACCGCCAAGAGGAGAGCGAGAATCAGTGCTCCCGAACCCAGCTGTGCCACGAGAAAGCCCCCGTCCTCAACTCGAAGAGGCAGTCGGAGCTGCCTCGAAACGAGACGGGCACTGCGTCAGGACACTGTCTGCCTGCACGGGTTGCCCGTTCCGATACAACCCCTCGACGATGACATGGCGACCCTCGGCGAAGATGTCAGGAAGCACACCACTGTACACGACCTCGAGCTCGCTAGTCCCATCGCCGATACGAAAATGGATCGGCTCACCAGGACCACCGCGCACGATGCTCCCCGCAACGACATCGCCGCCGACCCGCACGCGCCGTCCTTCGACCTCGCTCGCTCGCGCTTGCAATTCGCTCACCGTGACGAAGTAGGAAGCCGCCGTGCCTTGTAAGCCGGTGTACATGAGATACCCGACCGCACCGGCCATGAGGAGTGCGAGCACGAGCAGACGAACGTCCATGCGAATCCGACTCACCCCACTTTGGGTCGCGACAGCCGTACTCATCGATCAGCCCCCGCTCGCCTCGGTACCGTCCGTTACCGCCAGCCCGCGGTCGGGTCCGGCGGATAGATCACTGATAAGAGTACACCGAGCAGATAGGCGAGTGTCCCGAGCAGAAGCACCGTTCGACCGCTCAGCCACGCCCGCGTCGCACTCCCTCGCTCCCAGGAACCGCCGCGGGGCAGAAGCCCGCCGGTCGCGGCGAGCGCGATGACCCCAGCCATAATCTTGACCAGCAAGAGGATCACGTACAGCGCGGTACCCCGACCATCGGCCAGCCGGTCGAACATGAGCGCGACACCGGATCCGAGCAACAGCGCACTGGACACGACCCACCATCGGCGAAAGCGCAGTTGCGCGGCTCGCAACGTGTCCGGGGCACTAGGTACGACGCGTCGCAACGGAGTCAGTGCGAAGACGAGATACGCTCCGCTCCCGAGCCAGATGGCACTGGCCAGAGCATGCACGAGCCGCAGCAAGATCCGCACGAAGACCGCGATATCGATCTGCTCCATTCGGTTCATCCTTCAGCGCATTGGGCTGAGGGCGATACCGAGTTCCGCAAGGATCATCAGTAGTTGATCGGCCGACTTGAGTGGACCAGTGTATTTCCCGAGCAACTGACCCTCTGGGCCGATGAAGAACGTCTCCGGGACACCGGAAACACCGTAGTCGATGGTGACACGACCGCGGGCATCGTAAACGTTCGGGAAGTCAATACGCAACTCCTCGAGAAAGGCTCGTCCGTCGTTCCAATCCCTTTCCCAGACGTCGATCCCGAGCACGGTCACGCCGTCGTCTGCATACTCTCGAGCGAAGGCAACCAGCACGGGCGCCTCTTCTCGGCATGGTGGGCACCAGGATCCCCAGAAGTTGACGATGACCACCTGACCACGCAGGTCAGCGAGTGCGATGTCTTTCCCGCTGCGGAGATCGGGCAGGGTGAAGTCGGGCGCTGTCCGATTCGTGAAGCGGATGAAGGTCCCGACCGTGTTGATGCGGCCACCTGCGCCGAGTTCGCTCGTCCCACGTTGCCGTTCGAATGCGACGGCAACCAGCGTGACGAAGGCGAGCACAAAAATCCCGACGATCAGGACCGGCAACCGTGCACGCCACAACCCCTGTCTCGTCGTCATGAGGTATCGAGCTCCCTCGGCGCGCATCGACTCACGCGTAGTGGATGTCCGCACCCAGTGCGGCCAGCTTGCCCACCAAGTCCTCGTAGCCACGTCGCAAATGCTGGGCTTCGAGGACGAGCGTTTCCCCTTCGGCGACGAGACCTGCCAAGACGAGACAGGCTCCGCTCCGGATATCGAGAGCACGCACTGCTGTACCCTGCAGCTTGACCGGTCCTTCGATGATCGCCTGCTGGCGATCCATCAGTTCGATCCGCGCTCCCATCCGCTGCAACTCAGTCGTGTAACGGAGACGATCGTTGAACACGCGCTCGAAGATACGGCTCCGCCCCTGTGCCTGCGTCATGAGGACGGCGAACGCGGCCTGGAGATCGGTCGGGAACCCTGGGAAGGGCAACGCCTGAATTTCCGTCGCGTAGAGCGGTCCTGGAGCGCGCACCAGCATCGAGGATTCGCTCCACCAGACTTCTGCCCCCGCTTCCCGCAACTTGTGCGTCAGCGGTGCCATGTCCGCTTCTCGTACATGATCCAGGATCACCTCGCCGTGGGTGATCGCGGCAGCGATGGCCAGGGTCCCCGCCTCGAGGCGATCAGGCAACACAGAGGCACGATACCCACGCAAGCGATCGACTCCCTGGACGACGATGCGCGAAGTTCCGAGTCCGCTGATGCGCGCTCCCATGTCCTGAAGGATTTGGCCGAGATTGACGATTTCCGGCTCGGCCGCAGCATTCAGGATCGTCGTCGTCCCCTGCGCCAGACAGGCTGCCATCAAAAGATTTTCCGTGCCGGTATGGCTCGGATAATCCATATAGATCTCGCAGCCACGAAGCCGCCCACTCCGGAGCTCGAAGCCGCTTGCCGTTACTTCGACCTGTGCCCCGAACTTGCGGAATCCGCGGAGATCGACGTCGACCGGACGACTACCGAGCTGACAGCCACCGGGAGGAATCGAGCGCGCCCTTCCGAAGCGAGCCAGCAATGGACCGGTCACGAGAAAGGACGCTCTCATGCGCACGACGAGTTCAGGGGGCGGCTCGAACGACGTGATATCGGCGGCACGAATGCGGACGCGGTGACGCTCGGTGTCGAGATCGACCTCGGCACCGAGCGCCCGCAACAGCTCCGTCATGACCACGACATCCTCGAGGAGCGGCACGTTCTCGAGGACACATTCCTCCTCGGTCAGGAGCGCCGCAGCCATCGCCGGCAAAGCCGCATTTTTTGCGCCGCCGATCGCGACGCGTCCTCGCAGGACGCGACCGCCGATCGTCCGGATTCGCTCAGTGGCTGTCGCGATGGCCACGGCCACCTCCTTCAGAGTTGCGCCTCGGGCAGCGGTGGCCCACCAGCTCCCGCTCGCGCTCGCCGCTTGCGGGCAACAGCCAATCGAATGGTCGAGCGCCGCAGTGCCATTTCAGCCCGTCGGCGATCGATGTCCGCCCGGCGCTCGCGCAAACGCGCCAATGCCCGCTGTCTCGCCTCCTCCGCCCGTGCGAGGTCGATCTCTTCGGCTCGCTCCGCGACGTCAGCCAGGACACGCACGACGTTATTGGCGACCTCCAGGAAACCGCCGAAAATCGTCAGGCTGTCCTCTTCGCGCCCGCGCTTGACGCGCATTTCCCCCATACTCAGTAACGAGACGAGCGGGGCATGACGCGGCAAGATTCCGAGTGTCCCCTCGGCTCCGGGAGCGATCACCATGTCGGCGTCCTCGACCTGGTAGACGACCCGTTCGGCGGTTACCACTTCCACCCGGAGTTTCCCGGCCATCGTTCGCCCCCGGTCACGCTTCGCGTGCCATCTGTTCGGCCTTCTCTACCGCCTCATCGATCGTCCCTACCATGTAGAAGGCCTGCTCTGGCAGGTGATCGTGCTTCCCCTCGAGAATCTCCTTGAAGCCGCGGACCGTCTCATGCCGCGGGACGTACCGGCCGGGTCGGCCAGTGAACGCCTCTGCCACGAACATCGGCTGGGAGAGGAAGCGCTGGATCTTCCGCGCACGCGCGACGATCAGCTTGTCCTCTTCGCTCAGTTCCTCGACACCGAGAATCGCGATGATGTCCTGAAGATCACGATACCGTTGGAGGACCCGCTGAACTTCGCGCGCGACCGTGTAGTGTTCGACTCCCACGATGTTCGGATCGAGGATACGCGAGGTAGACGCCAGGGGATCGACCGCCGGGTACAGACCTTGCTCGGCGATCGACCGCTCCAGCGCGATCGTCGCGTCCAGGTGCGCGAAGGTCGTCGCTGGGGCCGGGTCAGTGTAATCATCGGCCGGCACGTAGATCGCCTGCACCGAGGTGATCGAACCACGCTTGGTGGAGGTGATCCGCTCCTGCAGCTGTCCCATGTCGGTCCCGAGCGTCGGCTGGTATCCCACCGCACTGGGCATTCGGCCGAGCAGCACCGACACTTCCGAGCCAGCCTGCACGAACCGGAAGATGTTATCGATGAACAGGAGCACGTCACGACCTTCGTCGCGGAAGTACTCGGCCATCGTCAGGCCGGTCAACCCGACCCTCAGCCGTGCCCCCGGCGGCTCGTTCATCTGACCGAACACCAGCACCGTCTTGTCGATCACGCCTGACTCGCGCATCTCGCGCCAGAGCTGCGTTCCCTCTCGCGTGCGCTCCCCGACGCCGCAGAAAACTGAGTATCCCCCGTGCTCAGCAGCGATGTTCCGGATCAGTTCCATGATGATGACGGTCTTACCGACACCGGCACCACCGAAGACGCCGACCTTCCCTCCCTTAGTGAAGGGAGCCACCAGATCGATGACCTTGAGGCCAGTCTCGAAGACTTCGACTTGCGTCGATTGCTCCTCGAAAGAGGGTGCCGGGCGATGGATCGGCCAGCGCGGAGCATCCGCCGGCACGGGCCCCTGCTCGTCGATCGGTTCACCGACCACGTTGAAAATCCGGCCCAACGTCGCTGGACCGACTGGTACCTTGATCGGTTCACCCGTATCGATCACCGGCATGCCACGCTTCAGGCCATCAGTGGTCGACATCGCGACGGCGCGCACCCAGTCGTTACCGAGGTGCTGTTGCACTTCCAGCACCAACCGACCACCTTCGGGCCGCTCGACGATCAGCGCGTTGTAGATATCGGGCAGTTGCCCAGGCGGGAACTCGACGTCGACCACGACACCTTGAATCTGCACGATCCGACCAGTCGCCACCTGCGTAGCCATCTTCGTCACCTCACTCGTCGACTCACGGCGATCATTGCAGTGCACCCAGTGCATTGGCACCGGCAGCGATTTCACTGACCTCACGCGTGATCTGCGCTTGCCGTGCCTTGTTGTACGTCAGGGTCAACTCTGCCACGAGATCCAAAGCATTCTGCGTCGCGTTGCGCATCGCCACCATCCGCGCACTGTGCTCCGATGCGGAGGCCTCCAGCAAGATGCGATAGAGCTGCATCTCCAGGAAACGTGGGAGCAGCGCCTCCAGCACCGTTGCGGGATCGGGCTCGAAGATGTAGTCGCTGATCGCGCCCGACTCGTGCGGTGGCTCGATCGGCAGCAACTGGAAGACTCGTGGCTCCTGACGCAGCGTGTTGATGAAATGGGTGTAGACGACGAACACCGCGTCGACACGGCCGCTGATGAAGTCTTGCGTCGCGAGTTCGACGATCGGCCTGATCGCCTCTACCGAGGGTCGATCGGTGATGCGCGTGAACTCCGCGATCATCGGCCAGCCGTATCGCACGAGGAAATCGCGACCCTTTCGTCCGACAGCGACGATATCGAAGTTCTCGATCGGCTCGCTCCGCTCCCGAGTCATGAAGTCGACAGCGCGGCGAATCACGTTGGTATTGAGCGAGCCAGCCAGACCACGATCGGAAGTCACCAGGATGAGTTGGATCCGCTTGATCGGCCTTCGCTGGAGCAATGGGAAAGCACGCACTTCCTCGGTCGGGCTCGTCATGGCGGCCAGATCACCGAGCATCGCGCGGATCCGATCCGCATAGGGTCGCGCAGCCAGCACTGCTTGCTGCGCTCGCCGCATCTTGGAGGCAGCGACCATCTCCATCGCTCGGGTGATCTGTGCCGTATTCTTGATACTCCGGATCCGGCGCCTGATCTCGCGCGGTGTGACTGCTTGTGGCACGGCCTTCGCCCCCTCCAGGTGGTCAGATGATCACCCGCTCCTGCGGTGGCGCCCAAATGCTCTGCTTGAAGGCACGCGTAACCTCGTGCAGCTGCTGGATGAGATCGTCCTTCAGCTCCCGCTCACTGGCGATCCGTTGCAGAATCTGCGGATGACTCGTCCGCAGGTAGTCGAGATACTGCTTCTCGAACTCGCGCACATGCTCGACCAGGATGTCATCCAGGTAGCCGTTCGTCGCGACCCAGATGATCGCCACCTGCTCCTCGACCGGCATCGGTTGGTACTGCGGCTGCTTCAGCACCTCGGTCAGACGCAAACCGCGATCGATCTGGCGCTTCGTCGCTGGATCCAGTTCGGCCGCGAATTGCGCGAACGCTGCCAATTCTCGGAACTGTGCCAATTCCAGACGCAAGCGCCCGGCCACCTGTCGCATCGCGCGGATCTGTGCTGCACCACCGACGCGCGAAACAGAGAGACCCACGTTGATCGCCGGCCGGATACCGGCATAGAAGAGATCCGGCTCGAGATAGATCTGACCATCCGTGATGGAGATGACGTTCGTCGGAATGTAAGCCGAGACATCGTTGGCCTGCGTCTCGACGATCGGCAGAGCGGTCAGTGTTCCACCCCCGAGATCGTCCCGAAGTCGGGCCGCGCGCTCCAGCAGGCGCGAATGGAGGTAGAAGATATCGCCGGGGTACGCTTCTCGGCCCGGTGGCCGCCGCATCAGCAGGGAAACTTGCCGATACGCCCAGGCATGCTTGGAGAGGTCGTCGTAGACGATCAGGGCATGGCCACCGCTTTCCATGATCTCTTCGCCCATCGCACAACCGGCGTACGGGGCGATGTACTGCAGTGCTGCTGGATCGGATGCGGTCGCGGCCACGACGATCGTATGCTCCATCGCGCCGTACCGCTCCAGCGTCGCCACCGTCTGCGCGACTTGTGCACGCTTCTGACCGATCGCCACGTAGATACAAATGACACCTTTCCCCTTTTGATTGATGATCGTATCGATGGCGATCGCCGTCTTCCCTGTCTGCCGGTCACCGATGATCAGCTCGCGCTGCCCCCGCCCGATCGGGATCATCGAGTCGATGGCCTTGATGCCGGTCTGCAGTGCCGTGTCCACGTCCTGACGCATCACCACGCCGGGAGCGATCCGCTCGATCGGGCGAAACTTATCGGTGTCGATCGGCCCCTTCCCGTCGATCGGTTCACCGAGCGCATTGACCACCCGGCCGACCAGTGCTGGCCCCACTGGGACCGACGCGATGCGGCCGGTCGCTCGCACCTCGTCACCTTCCTCGATCCCCGTGTAGTCGCCGAGAATGATGACACCGACCGAGTCCTCTTGGAGGTTGAAGGCGATGCCGAGTACACCGTTCTCGAACTCGACGAGCTCGCTGGCCATCACATCACGCAGACCATGGACAGTCGCGATCCCGTCGCCTACTTGGACCACGTAGCCGACATTGGTCACGACCATCCGACTACCGTATTGCTCGATCTGTTGCTTGAGGATCTCCGTGATTTCGGTCGGACGCACTGACATGTTGCCTCCCTCACGCGCTCAGGCTGCTGCTCCGACGAGTTGCCGCCGGAGATTCGTCAACTGCGTGCGCACACTGGCATCGAAGACTTCGTCCCCGATCTTGAGCACCGCACCACCGAGGAGTTCGGGATCGACCGTCGTGTGCAGTTCCACCGGACGACTCAGTCGCTGCTCGAGTTCGCGACGCACCCGTTCCACCTCGCTCGGCTCCAGTGCCACCGCCGTGACCAGCTCGACATCGATCACCCCACGGTGCTCGCGGAGAAGATCTCGGAAAGCCAGAACGACATCGCGCAGCTGGTGCCAGCGTCCTCGCTCCAAGAGCAGCACGAGGAGATTCCGCACGTACCGGTTCTCGTCGCCTGGGAAAAGCCGATCGACCACTTGGACCTTGGCTTCGAGCGGGATCGCTGGATTCTGGACGAACTCTTCGACAGCGCTGTCTCGTGCCAAGGCCTCCAAATCAGCCAATCGCTGCTCCCACAAGTCCAACTGGCCGTGCTCCTGGGCGACGGCAAACGCAGCCTGGGCATACCGCTTGGCGACTCCCGCGACCGCCACGCTCGCACCCCCTACCGCCGCGCGCCATCGAGTTCAGCCAGCGCCTGCTCGATCAAGGCCAGGTGTCGATTGCGATCCAACTCCTGGCGGATGATACGAGTGGCAGCCAGAATCGCGAGATCCGCTACTTCACGGCGCAATTCAGACCACACCCGCTGGCGTTCGGCCTCGATCGCCTCTTGCGCTTGCTGGATCAGCTGCTGTGCTTGCTGCTGCGCCTCCTCGCGCGCCCGCGCGATCAACTGTTCAGCACTCTCGCGGGCACTCGCCACGATCCGCTGTGCTTCGCGCCGCGCCTCGGCCAGAATCTCCTCGTTGCGGGCCTGCGTCTCAGCTAACTCGCGCTTCATCCGCTCGGCCGCTTCCAGACCCTCGCGAATCCGTTCCTGGCGTTGGTCGATCATGCGGGTGATCGGCCCCAGCGCAAATCGCCAGAAGACCGCGAGGAAGAGCAGGAAGGCGATGAGCTGGACGATCAGATTTTCACCGGAGATTCCCAGCTGCTCCATGCTCCTGCCTAGCCCCTTCTCGAACGTTTCTCGGAAGCATCGTCTCGGGGGAACCCGCGCCAGCAGCCCCAACAGGAAGCCGCTGGCGCGTCCGCCATCTGCCTCGGAATCGACAACGATCTAGAGCACGAAGGCGATGATCACCGCGACGACGAAGGCGTAGATCGCCACTGCCTCGGCCAGCGCCGCACCGATGATCATGGTCAGGCGGACCGCTCCCTCAGCCTCCGGATTGCGGCCGATCGCCTCCATCGCGCCCTTTACCGCAAGCCCGATACCGATTCCAGGCCCGAGTGCTCCGAGCCCGATCGCAAGGGCTGCCGCCATCGGCACGACGACACCCGGCTCAGTGACATTCGCGAACACGATCCTGTCCTCCCTTCACCAACCGTCCGCTCCGCTCAGAGACAAAGCGTTCCGCAAACCAACCGTCAATCGCCGCTGGTCCCCAGCGGGACCGTTCGCGAGTCATGCGCGGTACCCCGCTGCTCCTCGGCCTCATGCCCTTCCTCGTGCTCATGCGCCGAGGCCAACGCGATGTAGATCAAGGTCAGCACCGCGAAGATCAAGGCCTGAATGAAACCGAACAGCACCTCGAGATAGAGGAAAATGACGGGAATGACCAAGCCGACCACCGTGATCTTGATCGCATTGGCGATACCGTACATGACGGTCAGCAGCGTCTCGCCAGCGAAGATATTCCCGAAAAGACGGAAGGAGAGCGACACGATACGCGAGAGTTCACTGATGATCTCGATCGGCAAGAGAAACGGCGGATTCGCCATGTGCTTGATGCGACCCCAGACGCCATGCGCCGAAATGCCAGCCACCTGAAACGCGACGTAGCTGATCAGTGCCATGGCCAGCGTCATGTTGAGATCGGCGCTCGGCGGGCGGAAGAGCGGCACCAGCGTTCGACCACCGTGCTCGGCACCAGTCGCCCCCTCGCTCGCGGCCACCAGTGCATGCTTCCCCTCATGCCAGATGCCGATCGTCCCGATCCCGGGGAGCAAACCGGTGTAGTTCGCGACGATGATGAAGATGAAGAGACCACCGATCAGCGGAAAGATCCGCCGCCCCAGCTTCTTGCCCGCAGTTCCCTCCACCAGGCTGAGCAAGAACTCGACCACCATCTCGACGACCGACTGCAAGCGGCCAGGAACGAGTTGCGCTCGTCGAGCCACGATCGAGCCGAGGATGATGAGGAAGAGCATCACGAGGAGCATCGTCAGGAAGGAGTTGGTAATGCGCAGGGTCAACCCACCGAAAAGCGGGAGACTCCAAAGTGTCTCCGGCTTGACCGAGATGTGGAGTTCCACTCCCTACCTCCTGCCCCGCCGCTGCCCACCAATCACGGCGAGCTGATACAGGGAATACCCAGCCGTTATCAATCCCAACACCAACCCCACCAACGTGAGATATGGCGTCGTCCCGAGCCAGCGATCCAACAGCACTCCTCCGCCGATGCAGAGGACAAGACTAGACACGACCGAGAAGCCGAGACCCAGGGCTGTCCCGATCGCTTGCCAATCTCGTACTCGCGGCGGGCGACTCTGCGGCCCGCTCACGCTTGCGCATCCTATCACAAACCCAGCCGCACCAGCAACACAGATCAGTCATCGGCAGCAGGCATCGCCACCGGCTCAGCCAGCGGCAGGGGTCGCTGCTCACCCTCTCGCAGCACATGCTTGGCCACACCGATGAACGCCACGAAGAGCGGGTGCGGCCGGTTCGGTCGCGACTTGAATTCAGGATGGAACTGCACCCCGACGAACCACGGGTGATCGCGCAGCTCCATGATCTCGACGTACCGGCCGTCGGGAGATTGTCCACTCACGAGAAAACCTGCTGCCTCGAAGGCCTCCCGATAGGCATTGTTCACTTCCCAGCGATGGCGGTGTCGCTCGTAGACCAGCGGTTCCCCGTACGCGCGCCCTGCTTTGCTCTCCGGTACGAGCTGGCACGGATATCGTCCCAAACGCATCGTGCCCCCCATTTCGACCCCCCGCTGGTCGGGCATGAGGTCGATCACCGGGTGAGGCGTTTCCGGATCGATTTCCGTGCTGTTCGCTCCGCACAGTCCGAGGACGTTTCGGGCAAACTCGATCACTGCCATGTGTAGGCCATAGCACAGCCCGAGATAGGGGATCTCACGCTCCCTCGCGTAACGCGCCGCCAGCATCTTTCCTTCGACCCCGCGCGGGCCGAACCCTCCAGGCACCACGATGCCGTTCACATGGCGCAGTGCCGCCTCGATCTCGCGTCGTTCGGCCGTCGAGTTGACCCAAACGATCTCCACCGCCACATCATGCGCCAATCCTGCATGGCGCAAGGCCTCGACCACGCTCAAGTAGGCGTCGTGCAATTCGACATACTTCCCAACCAGCCCGATGCGGATACGCCGGCGCGGTGATTTCAACCGTTCCACCATCCGCTCCCAGTCGGCCAAATCAGGATCGCGATCTTCCCAACCGAGATGCTCCATGACGTATCGACCTAGCCCTGCTCGCTCCAGCATCAAGGGCACTTCGTAAATCGTCTCGGCCGTCGGCAACAAGATGACGGCATCCTCGTCCACATCGCCGAAGAGTGCGACTTTCGCCCGCACGTCGTCACCGACCGGATGATCAGTCCGGCAGATGATCACGTCCGGTTGGATCCCGATCGCGCGCAATTCCTTCACGCTGTGTTGGGTCGGCTTGGTCTTCACTTCGCCGGTACTCCCGATGTACGGCAAAAACGTGACATGGATATACAGCACGTTGCGGCGGCCTTCTTCGCGCCGCATCTGGCGAATCGCCTCCAAGAAGGGCTGTCCTTCGATATCGCCGACTGTGCCACCGACCTCCACGACGATGACATCCGGTCGGTGCAGCTCAGCTACTTGGCGGATGCGTGCCTTGATCTCGTTGGTGATGTGCGGAATCACCTGAACCGTGCCACCCAAATAATCGCCACGACGTTCCTTGGCGATCACCGCCGAATAGACCTGACCGGTCGTTACGTTGGATGCCCGACTCAAATTCTCGTCCGTGAACCGCTCGTAATGGCCAAGGTCGAGATCGGTCTCTGCGCCATCTTCAGTGACGAAGACTTCGCCATGCTGGTACGGCGACATCGTGCCCGGATCCACGTTCAAGTAGGGATCCAGCTTCATCAATGCCACCCGCAAGCCGCGGCTCTTGAGTAATCTCCCGATCGCAGCGGTGGTGATCCCCTTCCCGACCGATGAGACGACACCCCCCGTCACGAAGACGTACTTCGGCATCCGCACACCTCCCGCCAGCACTCTCCACCGTCAGGGATCGGGGACGAGCACCACCACTTCCACCGCCTCCCCGAACTCGCCCTTGCGCACGCTCAAGCTCTCTTGGGCCTTCCACTCGGTCATTCCCATCGCCCGCATGAACCGTTCCAGTGGGTCACGCTCCAAATCACCCTTCTCCGTCCGGTATTGGAGTGGCACGACGATGTGCGGCTCGATCTGTCCGACCACTTCGACCGCACGATCAGCATCCAGGGTGGTTCCCCCACCGACAGGAAGCAGCAAAACATCCACGTCGCTCAAGAGCTCAGCCTGCTCCTCGCTCAGCGGATGGCCGAGATCCCCGAGGTGACAGACCTGAACTCCATCCAAGTCCACAACGTAGACGGTATTCTTGCCGAATCGCTTCCCTCGCTCAGTATCGTGGTAGGTACGGATACCCGTGATGAAGGTCCCTTTGATCTCGTATTCTCCCGGCCCCTCGACCAACCGGTAACCGGGTCGGACCAATTCCAAATGGCGATGACCGGGATGAGGATGGCTCACGGTGACGATATCAGCGCGCTGCTTGGCTGGCACGTACCCGGTCTCCGGCCCGACCGGGTCCATGATCACCGTCACATCGCGTCCCCGCAGCCGGACACACGCATGCCCCAGCCACTTGATCTCAGCCATCGAGAACCGTCCGTTCGCACTGATACCGGCACAGGACGGAACTGCACGCGAGGGTTCCGCATCCACATCGGGACCCCAGTATACCGCGTGTCCGTTCACCCTCGCAACCGGTGCTCGGCTGCGGCTACCCAACCAGCGAGTGTCCGTCACGAGTCGAGCTCGCTCCACCACCAAAGCACTCGCTGTTGGCACGCTCGGAGGAAAGTGTCGCGCACGCGATGGCTCGACTCAGAGTGCTGGACGGGAAATCGAACGGAGAGAAGGACTCGTGCGCGAACCCGCTCCCTAGTCAATCAGCGAGCGGAAAATCGTCATCTCCCGCTTTTCCGGAAAACACTTTCCGCACCACGCGCCGGATAACAGACCAGGAAAATCCGCGGCGCTGCAGCAAGCCGATGACGCGGCGCTCCTGCGTCACCTGGTCATGGTGCTGCAAACGCCTCAGATGCTTCTGGGCCAGCGCCAGCGCCGCGCTGAACTCTTCCTCCGCATCCTGGGTCACGACCGCTTCGATCACGTCGTCAGAGATTCCCTTGGCGCGGAGTTCCTGACGCAGAGCTGCGATGCCTCGTGGACGACTCGTTCGCCGTTGCGCGACCCAGAACGCGACGAATGCACGATCGTCCAAGTAGCCGAGCGCTCGGAGTTTGGTCACCACCTCTTGGACGACGTCGTCCGAGAAGCGTTTCTGTCGCAGTCGGCGGGCAAGTTCCGCCTCACTCCGCGGGCGCGCTGCGAGCAATCGCAGTGCAGCCTCCATCGCTTCCTCGACGGCCGCCGCATGTTCCAAACGTGCTCGTCGCTCCGCCGTGAGAACTTCACCGGTTCGAACATCGAGTTCGCTGATCCGCAGGGCACTGAGCCGCAGCCACGGCACACCGTTCCGCTCGATGAGCAGCCGATCGGGTCGGCGACGGTCCGGTACGATCCGCGTTATCGCGTCTGTTTGCTCGCTCATCCGGTCCTCCACTCGGCAACGAGTCATCTGGCAGAGTTAGGCACGGGAGAATGTATCGGATGGGTACCTCGACGAACGTCTCGCGCCGTTCCCTGATTCGTGCCCGCTGGTTCGTCGCCGGTTTTCTCGGTTTGACTGCTTTGACGGCAGGGACGACTGTACTCGTGCTCGGTCTCGCTATCGCTGAACACGCTCGCAACGACGAGCGTGCACCCGCCGACGCGATCCTCGTCCTCGGTGCTGCCCAGTACAATGGTCGGCCGACCCGCGCCTTTCGCGCTCGTCTCGACCATGCTGCCGCACTCTTCCGTCAAGGATACGCCCCCACGATCGTCCTCGTCGGTGGGAAAGCCGACCGGGACTTCGAGAGCGAGGCTGAAGTGGGCGCCCGCTATCTCCGAGAGCAGAGCATTCCCGATGATGCTCTGCTCGTCGTTCCGGTAGGCCGCAATACCTGGCAAAGCATCGAGGCAGCAGCTCAGCCGCTTCGCGAGCGAGGAGTCCAGCGCCTTCTCGTCGTGAGCGATGGGTTCCACCTCTTCCGGAGCAAGCTCATGGCACGTTCCTTCGGTTTCCAGGTATACGGCAGCCCCGCGCCAGGCAGTCCGATCCGCCCTGGCTCGCCGCTCGAGCGCTGGTACATCGCACGCGAGGCGATCGCGACGCTGGCTTTCCTGCTGGGGCGCCGCTGACGAACGCTCAGTCCGCAGCGTCACTGACGACGAAGTTCACGAGCCGTCCGGGCACGTAGACCACTCGCTCGATGCGCTTCCCTGCCAAGTAGGCCTGCACGCGCTCGAGTTCGCGGGCTCGGGCCACCGCCTCGTCCTCACCGATCGCAGCCGGAACCAGCAGGCGATCGCGCACCCGTCCATTCACCTGAATCACCAGTTCGACTGTCTCCTCCGCCGCCAGTGCTGGATCGTACGCCGGCCAGGATTGCTGGTGCACGCTGTACGGCTTGCCGAGCCGCTGCCAAAGTTCTTCCGCCAGGTGCGGCGCTCCCGGCGCGAGCAGGAGGACGAGCGTCTCCAAGGCCTCCCGCCAGACCGGCATCCGCACGACTGTGGTCTCTCGCAAGCGCGACAACTCGTTCACGAGTTCCATCATCCGCGCGATTGCCGTATTGAAGCTGAACGTCTCGAAGTCGTCGGTCACCTGCTTGATCGTCCGGTGCACGAGCCGGCGCAAGGCGCGAGCTTGCTCGTCCTCCGCAGTGTCGACCGGCATATCGAGCGTTTCCGTCACGAGCGCCCATACACGCTGCAAGAAGCGCTGCACACCCGCGACCCCGCGCGAACTCCACGGGCCGCCCTGCGACCAAGGTCCGATGAACATGAGGTACAGTCGAACGGTATCTGCTCCCAACCGGGCCACGAGGTCATCGGGATCGACGACATTGCCACGGCTCTTGGACATCTTCTCGCCATCTTCGCCCAGAATGACACCGTGATTGAAGAGCCGGAGAAACGGCTCGCGATGATTCACCAATCCGAGGTCAGCGAGCGCCTTGGTCCAGAAGCGGCTGTAAAGCAGGTGCAGGATCGCGTGCTCGATCCCACCGGTATACTGATCGACTGGCGTCCAGTAGGCGACCTTATCAGGATCGAACGGCCGCTCGTTCTCGTGTGGACTCAGGTAGCGGTACCAGTACCATGACGAGTCCACGAAGGTATCCATCGTATCGGTTTCGCGCCGTGCCGGCGCACCACACTGTGGACAGGTTGTGTTCACGAAGGCCTCGTGGGTGATCAAGGGCGATTGCCCGGTAGGCATGAACGCTGCATCCTCCGGCAATAGCACAGGAAGCTGGTCCTCTGGGACCGGAACGATGCCGCAGTGATCACAATAGACGATCGGGATGGGCGTTCCCCAATAGCGCTGGCGCGAGATGAGCCAGTCACGCAACCGGTACGTCACCTCGCGTCGGCCCACTCCTCGCTCCTCGAGCCATGCGATGACGCGGCGGATCGCCTCGCCCCCCTCTGTCGGTGTACCGTCGAAGGGGCCAGAATTGACCATCACGCCCTCGCCGTCGTATGCCTCTTCCATGGTCGCCGGATCCAGTGTCCGGTCGCGCGGCTGGATCACGACCACGATCGGGAGGCCGAAGGCGCGTGCGAACTCGAAGTCACGCTGATCGTGCGCTGGCACCGCCATGATGGCCCCGGTGCCGTACTGCATGAGAACGTAATCGGCAATCCAGATGGGGATCCGCTGCTCGTTCACCGGATTGATCGCGTACGCACCGATGAAGACACCCGTCTTTTCACGTTCAGTCGAGGTTCGCTCGATATCGCTCCGCCGCCGCGCCTGATCGATGTACGCCTCGACTTCGGCTCGGCGCTCAGGGGTCGTCAGCTTTTGCACGAGTGGATGTTCTGGCGCCAACACCAGGAAGGTCGCTCCCCAGAGGGTGTCCGGGCGGGTCGTGAACACTTCGATCGGGTCCCCCTGCTCGGAGCGAAAGACGATCCGCGCACCCTCCGACCGGCCGATCCAGTTGCGCTGCATCGTGATGACGCGCTCAGGCCAGTCGATACCATCGAAACGCAGAAGCTCCTCAGCATACGCGGTGATGCGCAAGAACCACTGTTCGAGATCTCGCCGGTATACCTCGCTACTGCAGCGCTCGCAGCGTCCATCGATGACTTGCTCGTTGGCCAGCACCGTCTGGCATGTCGGGCACCACCAGACTGGCGCTTTGGCACGGTAGGCCAGACCACGCTTGTAGAACTGGAGGAAGAACCACTGGTTCCAGCGGTAATACTCGGGAAGACACGTGATCACTTCCTTGGACCAATCGAACATCCCGCCGAGCGAGCGCAGCTGCTTTTTCATGTGCGCGATGTTCTGCATGGTCCACACGCGGGGATGGATACCGTGTTTGATCGCCGCGTTCTCTGCCGGCAATCCGAAGGCGTCGAACCCGAATGGGAAGAGGACATTGTAACCACGCATTCGCTTGTAGCGAGCAGCTGCATCAGCAGGTGCGTAGGAGAACCAGTGGCCGATGTGCAAGTTTCCCGATGGATAGGGGAACATGACGAGGTGATACCACTTGGGACGAGTGGGATCCTCCTGCACGTTGGAGTAGATACCGGTTTCCTCCCAGATTTGCTGCCATTTGGGCTCGATCACTTGCGGTTCGTACCGCTCGGCCTGCCGGACCTCCTGCGTCGTTGCCATCGCTGCTCCTCCCGCGCCTCGGTCTCCTCGAACGGACAGCGGCCCGTCCACGAAGGGACGGGCCAGCCCGCGGTACCACCCTCCTTGACGCCACACCTGTGGCGTCCTCTCGTCCGTGCGCTAACGGGCACGACCCGGCGCTCGCTACCGCTTCTCGCGAACGCAGCTCGGAGGCGAGTTCGCGTGCCGCACACCGGTCGGGCTCACACTCTCCCCGACTCGCTCGTCGGCCGCTGCACGCTACTACTCCTCGTCGTCGCCTCTTTCGCGTCCATGACGACGACCGGTCTCACCTCGCGGTGGACCGGCCGATCCGCTCTCGTGGAGCTGAGGGGACTCGAACCCCTGACCCCAACGCTGCCAGCGTTGTGCTCTCCCACTGAGCTACAGCCCCGCGCCTTGGCTGGCGCACCCTGTAGTCTAGCATAGCCAGGGATCGCCCTGCAACGGGAGTGCGGTGCTCGGCCCTGTGCTCGTTTCTCTCCCCGACCAACGTTCACCCACGCTGGCTCGACTCCGACCCGATCACCCGGCACGCCGCTCCGTCTCAGCTCCTGCACTTTCGATGTGCGATGCTTGCTAGGAATCGCTCGACCATCACCCGTGCACCCGACGACCCTCTGTCACAGCGACAGGGGTAGCCTGACCTAGGCTCCACGTACCTGAGCGAGGCATACTTCCCGGGACAACGGGGGATCGGCGAGGAGACGAGATGGATCGACCGCTCCGCTTTCACATCGTGACGCTCGGGTGCTCGAAAAATCAGGTCGATTCCGAGGGCATGGCGCAGCGATTGATCGCGCGCGGGCTGCAGCCGACGGATGATCCGGACGAGGCCGCTGTGCTCGTCGTCAACACGTGCGGCTTCCTGGCAGCAGCTCGCGCCGAATCACGCGCGGCGATCGAGGAACTGACCGCACGCCGTCGTCCAGGCCAAGTCATCATCGCGGCCGGGTGCATGGTCTCGCTCGATCACCACCGGACAGAGCTGCCGCCCGATCTCGACGCGTACGTCTCTACACACGACTGGAACCGTATCGACACGGTGGTCGCTGACCTCCTCGGTCTACCGATCCCCAGCGTGCGCGAGAGCACGCGGGATCTGCCGTCCTTTCCGCGCCTGCCCGTGAGACGGCCGAGCGCGTACGTCAAGATCGCCGATGGGTGCGATCACCGATGTTCGTTTTGTGCCATTCCGCTTATCAAAGGGAACCAGCGGAGCAAGCGTCCCTCCGAGATCGTCCGAGAGATCCAGGAACTCGTGAACGCGGGTACCAAGGAGGTCATCCTCGTTGCCCAAGACACGATCCGTTATGGGGCAGACTTGGGTCTCCGGAACGCGCTGCCGGACCTGCTTCGCTCGATCGCAGAGCACGTCCCCGAACTGCCCTGGCTCCGCCTCTTGTACCTCTATCCGAGTCCACTCCTCTTCCGGCTCATCGACACCATGGCTGAACTGCAGCCGTGTGTACCGTATCTCGATATTCCGCTCCAACACGCCGATCCCGCGATTCTCCGCCGCATGATGCGACCGAGCGACCCCGATTTCTATCGCCGGCTCGTCGCCTACGCGCGGGAACGCCTGCCGGACGTCGCTCTCCGGACGACCTTCATCGTCGGCTTTCCCGGTGAAACTGACGAGCAGTTCCAGCGACTCTATGATTTCGTCGCCGAGATGGAGTTCGACCACGTCGGTGTCTTCGTCTATTCCCGCGAGCAACCGACGCCGAGTGCCCGCTTGGAGGACCCGGTTCCACCAGAGGTCGCCGAAGAGCGACGGGCCGCACTCATGGAACTCCAGCAGCGCATCTCGTGGGCCAAGAACAAGGCGCTCGTCGGGAAGATCCTCCCCATCCTCGTCGAAGGCGCTGGCGAAGTCGAAGACGAGAGGGGAAACCGCGCTCCCCTCTCGGCTGGTCGGGCCGCGCGCCACGCTCCCGAGGTCGACGGGCTCGTCTTCGTTCCTGACGAACTGCCAGTGGGTGAGTTCGTGACTGTCCGCATTACCCAGGCTGAGCCGTATGACCTCTGGGCTGAACCACTCGCTCAGGCGAGGAGACGTCGGGCAACGAGCCGCGGGCGTCCACGCTTTCCTCGCCAGACGGGACTGAAAACGAGCCATTGATCGGGCGCTTCCCGAATGGCCCCCTCCAGTTGCCGAACGAGTGCCTCGAGAGCGACGGTTAGATCCTGTTCGCGATTCGCCGTGCGTGCGACGCGGAGCGGCTCTCCCCAGCGGATCCGGTATCCATTCGCGGCACGATAACAGAAGACGGGCGCGATGGGACAGTTCAGGCGACGAGCGAGCCGCAGCGGAGCATCCGGCAAGGTCGTCGGCCTCCCGAAGAAGTGAACTTGCTGTCCGTTTCCCGTCACATCGCGATCGACCAGAAAGACGACCGGTCTGCCGGCGAGGAGTGCTCGCCGCACGCGGAAGAGTCCGGCAGGCGTCGGCGGCACCAGTTCGATGCCCGAGACACCGCGCAACCAGCGCATCAGCCGGTCGACCCACCACGGACGCATCGGAGCAGCCATACTGACCAGGCGGAGACCATGAGCGGAGACGAGCGTGGCGGCCACGACGTCGAACGGGCCCAGATGCGCCGAGACGAAGATGACTGGTGAATTGGAAAGCGCGGCCGGAACCTCTTCCAGTACGGTCACCGGTCGCCACCGAGCGCCTGTCAGGCGGAGAACGAGGAGCGCGGCGATGTTCCGGGCACTCGCCTGGAAGGCTCGCCGTGCTGCCGACCGCACACTACCACTGTCCGCTGGCAACCCGAGCACATGGGCCAAGTTCGCACAGAGATCCTCGCAGCGCGAGCGCCACAGCAGGTACGCAGCTTCTCCGATGCGATCGACCACCCAACAGGCCGCACGCTCCAAGAGAGGAAGACACGACGCATGGCCGAAACGATCGCCCGGCATGCGTTCACCGCTCAGCCCCATCGTCGGTCACGAGCGAATTCTTCCCGCGTCCAGCCGAGGTAGGGCCACGCATCGACGATGACCGGCAGTCCTCGGACGACTGTCAACGCCAGTGTGAGATACACGCTCAGCCACCCACCGACCAGAAAGACCGGTTCGACGAAGAGTCGGTCGATGATCGGGAACTCCGCACGTCCCGACGCGACTGCACCAGCGAGAAACAGGAATGCCACCAACTTGGCCGTACCGTACAGCGCCCGCATGAACCGCGAAGCAGTCAGGAAACGAGTGATCGACGTGCGTGCCATGGAGCGCTCACCAAAAGGCGTGCGCCCGGCTTGCAGCGCGACACTGCGCAGTCCATCGACGAGGAAACCGCGCGTCAGCACGAGAAGCGGTGCCCAAACGCCGATCACGCCGAGATCGGCGAAGACCACCCACAGCGCGTTTTCCACCACGCGATCGCCAGCGATATCGAAGACCGCGCCGAATACCGTCTCTCGCCCACGCCGGCGCGCGACGATCCCATCCAGTGCATCCGCCACGAAGACGACGAGCAAGATGACGACGGCGAGACCGAGCGTCCACACCCGCTGTGTATAGAGCATGCCGATGCCGAGGAAGAGGAGAGCGATGCGCCCAGCGGTGATCGCGTTCGCCACGATCCAGCCCCTGTCCCTTGTCTTCAGAACGTGATCACCAGGAGAGCGATCCAGACGAGGATCAGCACGACGATCGTCCCCCCGAGCAGCAGCCAGGCCGCGAATCGTTCGAGCGACCCAGCCAGGACGGCGAGTGTCACATTGGCGAAGACCACGATGGTCGCGACGATCGGCAAAACCCACACGTCCCGGCGAGTTCCGATGCGATCCGGCAGGCCGGCAGCGTTCCAATGCAGAACGAGCATCTCCGGTAACCGCGAGGACTGCACGAGTAGGAAGACGAACTGACTCGCGAGCAAGAGGAGCACGAGGCCGAGCAAAACGAGCGAGAGCGGATCCCGACCCAAGCTCGGCACCAACGCCCCGAGAGCTCGGCCGCGTGCCTCCTTTCTGGCCTCGCTCAGCGTCGGAAAGGCAGCAGTCCAGCCAGCAGCAGCGAGGTCATCGCGACCAGCGATCGCGGCACTGTCGATTTCCGAACCATGTCGACGACGCGCCAGTGCGAGCTGATCGAGGAACGCGACTGGCTGGGCGGGCGAAATCGCCCAATGACCAGAATCCGTCGAAAGGAGCAGCTGGCGACTGACCGGCTGCGTGGCCACGACTCGTACAGGTCCCAACGGTGTCCGCAGGCGTCCCACATAATAGCCGGGCCAGAAGGGCTGCCAGTTCGGGATCGAGCTGCCGAGCACCGCCGCTGCTGGCCCGGCATAGGTGAGACGATCGATGCGAACCTCATCGACTCGACCACCCCAACGAATGCGAACCGTTTCGCCCGTCACGTCATACCCGATCGAGAAATACCCGATGACCAAGTAAACGAGCAAAACGGTTGTCGCCCCGCTGATCAAGAAAACCAGCCAGAGGACCTGGTGGCTTAGAGTCGACGGTGTCACACCGAGCAGGCCAAGGAGAGCAAGGACGGTCGTGGCGGCGAAGAAGATCACCAGAGCGAGCCCGATCATCCCACCTGCTGATGGAGCAGCCCGCGCGCGGTACCTCACCGATGCTCGCCCCTGCATTCCGCGGGCCTCCTCGCGTCCCATGTCGAGCAGCCAGCCAGACGATGCTCGCTCAGCCATTATGGCAGTGGCGTCGCGGTCGGCGATACCTCCACGGTCGGTGTTTCCGGCACGGTCGTTGGGGTGGGAGTCGGGGTCGGAGTCGGCGGCGCGTCCGGTGGAGCCACGAACGGCTGGACAGCTGGCGTCGGTAGCGGAGTCAACCCGAGATGCCAGCGAATCGTCGAGGTTCGGCGTTGCTCGTCGAGCCAGCGGCTCAAGGCTTGCCCACGCATCGCCTGCAGCATGCGGGCGCTCACGGGTCGATCAGGATCGCGCTCCAGCACCTTGACGACGTGCCACCCATACTCGGTCTGCACCGGGCCGCCGATCTCTCCGGGCACGAGAGCAAAGGCCACCTCGTCGAACGCGCTCGGCATATAGCCGCGCGGCAACCATCCCAGGTCTCCGCCATTCGGTGCAGTCTCGCTGTCGATCGATCGCTCGCGAGCCATCGTCGCGAAGTCAGCGCCACCCCGGATATCGGCCAGCGCCTGCTCTGCCGCCTCGCGCGTCGCCAGCAAAATGTGTGCAGCGTGGATCTGCTCGGCTCGCAGAGGAATCCGCTCTTCCAGGACACGCTGCACTTTCTCCCGTGCCAGCATCGGCCGCACGACCAATCGCTGGAAGTCGGACAGCGAGAGGCCAGCTCGCTCGAGCACGTTCTTCTGATACTCCCCCATGAGCGCTGTCGCTGTCGCGCGCGCCTCCTCGGGCGAGACCGTCGGCGTCGGTGTCGGCGTTTCACTCGGTGTCGGGGTCGCGGTCGCCGGCGGCGTCGGAGTGTCCGCGGGCTCCGGGGTCGATGCCGGAAGCGGGGTCGGCGTGACAGCGGCTGTCGCCGTAGCCCAGACCGCAGCGGTCGGATCGATCCCGAGCGTCGGCGTCGGCGTGAGCAAGGGAACACTGCTGAACAGGCTGACCGTATACTCCTCGACCTCTCGCTCGTCGAGCACAACCCCGAGTTGACTCATGCGCTGGAGTACCAGACGGTCACCGATCATCTGCTCGACCGTTGCCTGATTGATCGGATCGCTCTCCACGGTCTGCAGCTGCTCGCGAGCCTGGTCAGCGAGCTGTTGGTACTGGACACTCTGCTGACCGCTCATGAGATCAGCGAGCTGCTGGTATTGACTGATCTGATTCAGGAGTTCCAGGCGCCGCATCTTCCAGTAGTCGGCGCGGGTGATCGGCTCACCGTTGACTTCGACAACGACTTGGCGCGGCAGGTACCAATACTGGTAGATCGCTCCGCCGCCGAGCAACCCAGCGACGAGCAGCAGCACGACCGACACACCGATGACCGCGGCCCGCTCCTGTACCCGTTCCCGCTCGCGACGAGGAACCCGCCGACGCGTTCGCTCCCGGCGATCCCCCCATCGGCGGGGAAAGAGCCGCCTCACCCGCTCGAGCATCTCGCACCTCGCAGCGTTCCTGCCTCGACGCGACCCTCGAAGAGGAGTCAGCTGACCAACGTTATCGTTCCGGTACGAAGGGCAGGAGCGCAAGATGCCGTGCTCGCTTGATGGCACGCGCCAGCTGCCGCTGATGCTTGGCACATGTTCCCGTTGCGCGACGCGGCTCGATCTTCGCCTGCGGGGACAGGTACCGGCGGAGACGACCAAAGTCCTTGTAGTCTATCTTCTTGATACCATCCATGCAGAAGGAGCAGACCTTTTTGCGCGGATAGTAGCGAGTCGCTGCCGAGCGAGCGGGGCGCGCGGGCTCTCCGCTCACTTCCGCAGCTTGCTCCGTCGCACCATTATCCGCCGTCATCGCTTCGAGTTCTTCGGCCATCGTTCCCTCACTCCTCGAACGGTCTCAAAACGGAACCTGATCGTTCCACGGATCATCATCCAGTGGGAAGTCCGCATTCACATCGGGAAGTACCGGTTCTTCTTCGACCATACCTGGCGACACCGCGGCTGGTGCCTCCGGCGCACGCGGGCTCAGCAGCAGCAGATCGCGGGCGATCACCTCGACGACGGTCCGCTCGACCCCGTCGTTCCCAGTGTAGCGCCGGATGCGGAGCCGGCCAGCAACATACACCTTGGTGCCCTTGCGGATGTACTGGTCAGCGATCTCCGCCAACCGGTTCCAACAGATCACCCGAAACCAATCGGTTTCCTCGACCGGCTGTCCGCCTTCGCCACTGCGGCGCATTGAGTTGACTGCAAGCGAAAACTCCGTGACCGGAGCCCCTGCCGGTGTATACCGCATCTCGGGGTCGCGGCCGACATTCCCGATGAGTTCGATTCGATTGAGTCCGCGAGACATCGCACACCCCCGGGCTCCGGTCCAGGCCGGACCACTCATTCGTCCAGACGAACTATCAGATGCCGTAGAACTTGCTCGTTCAACCGCAGCTCCCGCTCGATCTCCCGAACCATGCGCGGTGGGCAGATGAGCTGGAAGAGGACATAGAACGCTTCCTGAAACTTCCGAATCGGGTACGCCAGCCGACGGCGTCCCCACGGCGTATCGCGCTTCTCGAACGTGATCGTCCCACCTTGCTCGACAACCGTGTTTCGAATCCGCTCGAGAGCTGCTTCCAACCGATCGTCAGCCAGATCGGGCCGAAGAAGCACCATCAGCTCGTACGGGCGAGGTTCAGGCTCATAGCGCGGCAACGTTCCTCTCCTTTCCTCGGGTTCGCGCTGGACGCAACGACCGGACCGTTGCCGTATCCGGATGGTCGCAGCGCGGAAAGGACGACATCCAACACGACGCGGCCCCAGGACCGCGAGCAAGGCGAGTATACCAGACGAGCCCTGGAGCGATGCTCCAGGGCCCATGCCACGAGAAAGCCCGGCTCACTCCGCGCTCACGCCGCTCGTGTCTCGAACTGCTGCACGACAGCTGGTCGCCGTGCTTGATTGATCACCCAGTCGACGAGGACTGCGACCAGCGAACCGACCGCCGCATGAATCAAGTGGATACCGCCGAAAGCCGGTCCGAACGCCGGGAGCTGTTCGGCGATCCAGATCCCGAGAAACGGATAGGCCGCAACGCGCCACACCCGCTCCGGCAAACGACCGGGCAGAAGATCGTACCAGAGGACACCGAACCCATAGCTCAGCGCCAGCATCAGCAAGAAGGTCCCGATCTCCATGGCTCACCTCCGTTTCCCCTCGTCGGAGGCCGGGCTCTCTCGTTATGCTTTGACAAGAAAGAGTATAGTCCGGGCTGCGATGTCGCGCAACGCGACTCCACTGCTGCCGATTGCTGAACACGCACCGCAGGACCGCAGTCGAGCGCGTCGAGCACCGAGCGCTATGGCTCCGGACGGGGGATCGCTCCCGTTCACCGACACCGAAGGCAAGTAGAAACACAGGAAATCGTGCGGTTCCTCACTCGTGATGGCTAGAAATCGCTTCGGACGCGGTCACCGGACCGCGTTCGTCGGTGCGGAGAATTTGTGCTCCTCGCCGATCGATCGGTAGCACGAGTGCTTCCCCACCCATCGCGCGTCGCGCCATGAGGTCAGCGAACGCCCTCTGCACCACCGGCGCTCGCTCCGGAGAGCAGAACGCGAGTACCGATGGTCCCGCCCCTGACAGCGCTGCACCGTAGGCGCCAGCCACCAGTGCCTGATCGATCGCCTCCTCGAGATGCGGGTACAAGACCGCGCGATAGGGTTGATGCAGCTCGTCAGCCATCGCTGTCCGCAAAAGATCCGGCTGTCCGGTCGCCAGAGCCAAGACCAATAAAGCGGTACGCGCTGCTGTCCGCACAGCAGTGACTCGGCGCACCCGTCGCGGCAGGACGGCACGCGCATCGCTCGTGTAGCCGAGAGCATCCGGTATCAAGACGACCGCCACGAGCGGAAAATCCACCGGTACCGCAACGGCCCGCGGCCCTTCCTCGTCATCGACCGCGAGCACGACCCCGCCGAAGAGCGCTGCACCGACGTTGTCGCCATGACCTTCGAGCTCGCACGCCATGCGGAACAATGCCGAGCGCCCGAGTGGCTCCCCGCACAGGTGATTGGCGAGCACCAATCCAGCCACGATCGCGGCCGCCGAACTCCCCAAACCCCGAGCCACGGGAATGTCAGATTCGACAGTGAGTGTGCCGCCAGGGAGCGAACGAGCAGTACATGACGCGTAATAGCGCATCGCCTCGGCGACGAGGTTGCGCCCGCCGCGGAGTTCTGGTCGAACGATCACCCGAAGCTCGCCGCTCGTCTCGTCTGGCTCGTAGCGAGCCCAGAGATAGCGGCCGAGGGCCACCGCCAGCACGTCGAAACCGGGGCCGAGATTAGCACTCGAAGCAGGGACACGCACTTCACAACGCACGAGCCAATACTCCTGCCAATGCGTCGAGAGTAGGCTCGATCGTCACCGGCCGGTTCGCGAGAGATCGTGGAGGATCCCCGAGATGATAAGCCAACACCGCATCCGGATCCTTCAAGACATGACCAGTGAGAATGGCCACCACCCGATCACCCGGCCGAATGACCCCACGTGCCACGAGCTTGCGGACGCCGGCGACCGAGGCAGCTGACGCCGGTTCGCAACCGATCCCCGTTCGATCGACGCGTGCCTTCGCTTCCAGGATCTCCTCGTCGCTGACCGTGTCCACGAGACCGTCGGTCAGCTCGATCGCGCGGCGAGCGCGTTCGTAACTCACCGGGTTTCCGATCCGGATCGCCGTCGCGACCGTCTCAGCGGCAACGGGACGAAACTCCCGGAATCCGCTCCGGTATGCTGCGTAAAACGGCGCCGCTCCCGCCGCTTGGATCACTGCCAGACGCGGCAGCCGCTCGATCCATCCCCAGTCGCGCAACTGAGCCAGTGCCGCTCCAAAGGCCGCCGTGTTGCCGAGATTTCCACCAGGCAGCACGATCCAGTCCGGGACACTCCACCCGAGCTGATGCAACAGCTCGAACACGATCGTCTTTTGCCCCTCCAAGCGGAACGGGTTCACCGAATTGAGGAGGTAGAGCCCCAGTTCCCGACTCGCCTCCTCGACCAGGCGCATGGCGGCATCGAAGTCGCCCTCCACCTGGACGATCCGTGCTCCATACGCGATCGCCTGGCCCAACTTCCCCGCCGCGATCTTTCCCGCAGGGAGGAATACCACGCTGGGAAGACCGGCCAGAGCTGCATAGGCCGCAACCGAGGCGGCCGTGTTGCCAGTCGAGGCACAGGCCACTGCCTGAGCACCGATCCACCGCGCATGGGAAATCGCGACCGTCATCCCCCGGTCCTTGAACGAGCCGGTCGGATTTTCCCCCTCGTGCTTGAGCAACAGCTCGTTACACCCCGTCCAGTCCGTGAGCTGGGGATGCCGGTACAGAGCCGTATTGCCTTCCGGACGCGTCACGATGGCGGCAGCTGGCAGGGGCGGCAGCAACTCCCGATACCGCCAGACGCCGCTCCGATCGAGCGCCTGCCAACTCGCCAAGCGGACATCGAAGATGGCTCGCTCGAGCGCCTCCGGGCGAGGGAATTCCACATGGAGGAGCCCACCACATGAGCAGCGCCCCGGTGATCCGGCAGGCTCCAAGCTCGCACCACAGCGATCACAGACGAGAGTCATCTGAGCGAGCGCACCCACCGTTTCGCTCCGGGCGCTCGCCTGACCACGCGTCGTCATGCTACCCCTCAGATCGCGAACATGCGCCGTGGATCGAGCGCGTCCCGGAGTCCATCACCGACGTAGTTGATGCTCAGCACGGTCAGGAAAATCGCCGCACCGGGGAAGAGAACCATCCATGGCGCGAACTCGATCCAATTGATTCCATCGTACAGCATGCGGCCCCACGTCGGGATGTCAGGCGGGAAACCGAGTCCGAGGAAGGAGAGGGCCGACTCGGTGATGATCGCTTGTGCGACGCCGAGCGTCGCCGCCACGATCACTGGGCTGAGCGTGTTCGGCAAGATATGGCGGAAGATGATGCCGCCAGTTCCGACACCGATGCAGTGAGCGGCCTCGACGAATTCCTTCTGCTTGAGTGAGAGGAACGAGGCACGCACCAGTCGGGCCACCGGCATCCAGTTCAACCCGCCGATCACGAGAACGATCAGCAGAAACATACCGAGCTCGACGCCGAAGAGCGCCTTCATCCGATCCTGAAAGAGATACGTGATCAAGAGGAGAAGTGGCAAGGTCGGAATCGAGATGAACATATCGGTCATCCGCATCAAGAAAGAATCGAGGATTCCGCCGAAATATCCTGCGATCGCACCGATGAGAGTTCCCAGCGTCACCGCGACCAGCATGGCGACGATCCCGACGGCGATCGAGATCCGTCCGCCCCACAGGATACGCGCGAAGATATCATGCCCGAGATCGGTCGTACCGAAGGGATGTCGGAGCGAGGGCCCCTGGAGAGCTTCAGCCATATCGAACGTGTTCCAGGGTATGGGCCAGAGGAACGGGCCGATGATCGTGGCAACCACCATGAAGATCAGTACAATGCTACCAGCGAGCGCCAGCCGGTGGTGCCGAAACTGTCGCCACGCATCGCTCCAAAGCGAGCGCGGCTTGCGCGTCGGTAGTACCACGGGGGGCCCGACCGTGCGTGCCGCGGTCTCCAGCCTGTGCTGCTCGGTCACTTCGGACATCGCTTTACCCTCCGTCGCGGCCACTCACTCGTACTTGATTCGCGGATCGAGCACCCCGTACAAAATATCGGCGATCAGGTTGAACAAGACGACGAGCGCGGAGAAGATGATCGTGATCGCCATGATCACCGGTGTGTCGTTGTCGCGAATCGCGCTGATCAGGAGCGAGCCCATACCGGGAACACGGAAGATCTGTTCCGTGATGACCGCTCCAGTGAAGATGCCGGGAATGCTCAACGCAACGATCGTGACCACGGGAATCAGCGCATTGCGCATCGCATGTCGCATGATCACGACGCGTTCGCTCAACCCCTTGGCACGCGCCGTGCGCACGTAGTCTTGATGGATCGTCTCGAGCATGGCCGCTCGGGTATAACGCGTCAGCGCCGCAGTCTCGAACAGTCCCAGCACCGCGATCGGCATCAGTGCCTGCTTGATCCTCATCCATAACCCGGCCAGACCTTCGACCTCGATGGTCGTGCGATAGATCATCGGTAACCAACCCAGTTTCACGCTGAAGACGAGAATGAACAGGATACCGGTCACGAAGGTGGGAAGCGAAAAGCCGATGAACGCTAAAGTCGTCGCGATGTTGTCGAAGATCGAGTACTGCCGGACGGCCGAGAGGACCCCGACCGGTATCGCGATGAGAACCGACACCAGGTAGGCCGTGCCGATCACGTAGAGCGTGGTCGGCAGACGCTGGCGAATGAGATCGCTCACCGGCGACTTGGAGCGGAACGAATATCCGAAGTCGCCGCGCAGCATCGACGACGCCCATTTGACGTAGCGAACCGGTATGGGGTCGTCCAAGCCCATGCTCTGCCGGATCCGTTGGCGCACCTCGGGCGGCACCGCCGGGTTCATCGCCAACTCGGAGAGTGGATCACCGGGCGCCAGCGCCAGAATCGTGAAGATGACGATGCTGATCGCGACGAGGGTCGGAATCGAGATCAAGATCCGCCGGATCAGATACTGCGTCATCCTGCGCTCCTCACCCCTGCCAGAGAAAAAGGGGACGGGGCACGCTCATCCCGTCCCCACCGCCCTCGCTAGCTCGACCGTCGCCAGTTCGCGATGTTCCAGGTCTCGTCGGTCCAGCGGGAGAGTTCCAAGCCGGTCAAATCCTTCTTGCGACCGCTCACGCTGTTCCGGTGCACCAACGGTATGACCACCACGTTGTTCACCACCAGATCGTTCATCTTGATGAAAAGCTCTTCCTGTTTCTTCGGATCGAGCTCGACC
>NZ_JBRBZA010000014.1:0-54369 GCF_053493975.1 Thermomicrobium sp. | reverse complement strand
GTCTTTGCCTGGCGGGAGGGGGTGCCGCTCTTGGAGGGGGCAGTCGCGCAGGTGGTGTGCGACGTCTGGGAGCGGGTGCCCGCAGGGGACCATACGCTGGTGTTGGGACGGGTGCGCTGGCTGGACTATTGGGAGCGCGAGCCGCTCGTTTTCTTTGGCGGTGATTTCCGCTGCCTGGAGGTTCAGCTGCACGATACCAGTATGTGGTGGTGGTGAGCCGCGCTGCCGCGGAAGGGAGAGGGGACGTGACGATCGCCGAGTCGGTCGTGCACGCGGGGCGACTACCTACCCATTTCCATCGGGCAGGGCGTGGAGACCCGGTCATCTTTCTCCATGGCTCCGGCCCGGGAGTGACGGCCTGGGCGAACTGGCGCTTTGCCCTTCCTGCACTGGCGAGCGACTTCGATTGCATCGCCCCGGATCTCTGGGGGTTTGCCCGGAGCGGGCACCCTGATCCGCCACCGATCGGCGCGCGGGCCTGGATGGATCTCTGGGTCGAGCAGGTGATCGCGCTCATGGATCATCTTGGGCTCGGGCGGGCGCATCTGGTCGGAAATTCGATGGGCGGGGCGATCGCGCTCCATCTCCTCCATCGGTACCGCGACCGTTTCGAGCGTGTCGTCCTCATGGGAACAGTCGGAGCCCCGCACCGGATGACGGAACAGCTGGACGTCGCCTGGGGCTTTTACGAAGAACCGACGGCGGAACGCCTGGCCCAGATCATCCGCTGGTTCGTCTACGAGCCAGCGACGGTCGGTGGTGACCTGGACGCGATCGCTCGCGACCGCTTGGCGGCGGCGCTCGACCCAGCGGTGCGCCGGAGTTACGAGGCGATGTTCCCCGCACCGCGTCAGCAGCATCTGGATGCTCTCGTCCTTCCCGAAGAGGCTTATCGCGCGCTGGATCGACCCATCTTGCTCGTGCACGGACGCGACGACGTGGTCGTGCCGGTGGAAACGAGCCTCTGGCTCCTACCACGGTTGCCGCGGGTGCAACTCCATGTCTTCGGGCAGTGCAGTCACTGGGTACAGATCGAGAAACGCGAGAGCTTCAACGAGTTGGTCCGTGCGTTTCTGCGCGGCACGCTCTGAAAAGGAGAGCACGATGCTGGTCCTGAAGGTGACGATGGTCGAAGGGCGCACGCCGGAGCAGAAGGCCGAGCTGATTCGTCGACTTGCCGCAGCAGCTGGGCGTCATCTCGGTTTTCCCGTGGAGGAAATTCGTACCGTCATCTACGAGGTCGGACGCGATGAGTGGGGCATCGGGACGATGACGATGGCCGAGCGAGACCGTGCTGCCTCGTCGCAGTCAGGAGTCTGAGGGGAGTGTCGAGCGATGCTGAGCGAGGCAGAGAAAAAACTCCTGGAAGCGATCCGCGATGCACGAAAGCGGCGCCAGCCTCTTGCGCCGCTCGCGGAAAAACTCGGCGTCGACCTAGAGAGCGCGTATCGTGTGCAAGCTGCTTCCCTGGCCGACCACGCACTCGTCGGCTATAAGCTGGGGTTGGTGAGCCCGTCGAAGCAGCTTCAGATGGGACTGAGCAGCCCGATCTACGGTCGAATCAGCCGGGCCATGTTGCGTGAGCCGGTACTCTCCCTGAGCGAGTTCGTCCAACCGCGCATCGAGCCTGAGATCGCGGTCGTATTGCGTGATCCGGTCCGTCCCGGAGCGTCGCCCGGTACGGTTGCGCTGGCCATCGGGGCGGCCTTTCTGGGCATCGATCTTCTCGACAGCGTCTGGGAAGGGTATCGGTTCAGCGCTCCGGACGTGGTCGCTGACAATGCCTCTGGGGGAGCGTTCTTGCTCGGCGAGCAGGCCCTGCCCTGGCCGGTCGAGGGTGAACTCTCCCTCTACGTGGATGGCGAACTGGTCGCCGCCGGCGCGATCGCTGCGCTCGAGCCGGTGACCGAGCATGTCGCGTGGCTGGCACAGGCAGTCGGTGGCCTGGAGCTTGGTCACGTTATCTACCTGGGCTCGCCAGCGGCAGCAGTGCCGGCGAGAACTGGGGTGCTCGAGTTGCGCGGCCCGTCTGGAGCGGTCCTGCTGGGTCGACTGGAGGCGTGACATGGCGGATCAGGTGGTGGCAGTGGAGAGCGAGGCAGTGGCGCGCCAGCTGGAGCGTGCCCTGACGACGAAGCAGCCGATTCCCCCACTCACGGAGACACTCGGTCCCCTGACGCCGGAACAGGCGTATGCCATCCAGACACGCTGGACCGAGTTGCGGATCGCGCAGGGTGAACGCGTCATCGGTCGCAAGATCGGGTTGACCAGCCGGGCGATGCAGGAACAAATGGGGGTTCGTGAACCGGACTATGGGAGCCTCTGGGCCTCGCGCTTTTTCCCGGCTCGCGGCGGGCGAGCCGAGATTCCGACTGAAATGCTCATTCAGCCGCGCCTGGAAGGAGAGATCGCCTTCTTGATCGGTCGTCGCTTGGAGGGCCCCGGCGTCTCGCTGCAGCAGGTGCTCGCTGCGACCGAGGCAGTGGCGCTCTCAGTGGAAATCGTCGATAGCCGCATCGAGGCCTGGCGCATCAAACTGGCCGATACCATCGCCGACGATGCCTCGTTCGGTGCCTTCACTGTCGGTCCGTGGAGTCGGGCACTGGTGCACGAGGACCTTCGCACGCTCGGCATGATCATCCACAAGAACGGGGAAGTCGCGACCGAGGGAATCGGGGCAGCGGCGTTGGGTCATCCGGCTCGCTGTGTCGCGTGGTTGGCTAACAAACTCGCGGAATTCGGCATCGCGCTCGAGCCGGGGGATATCGTGCTCTCGGGCTCGCTCGCCCGCGCTCTTCCGGCGGCCCGCGGCGACGTGTTCGTCGTCGAGCTGCACGGTCAGCCACCGCTGACGGTTCGCTTCGTGTGAGCGACGCTACCAGCGACGCGGTTGGCATCCGGTCTCGTCCGGGAGAAGAGGGCGGACGAGCAGCACGAACTCCTGCTGGTCGCTCTCCCAACGCGTCGCTGTGTTCGCGGTGGCGAGTTCTTCCAAGAGACGGGGTAGCTCCTTGCGACTTTCGATGACCGCACAGCGGGCGGTCGGCCCTACCCACGGCGCAGGCTCGCCGATCTGGGACAGCGGCATCGGCAATGGCCACGGGCGGCTGCTCACGGGAATGTTCTCGGGAGACTGCGGTGCGAGGGGAGCATCGGCCGGGACAGCGACGATCTGCAGGCGCGTGATGACGTAGGGTATGTCGCGCTCGATGATCGTGTCTGCTGGTAGCCAGCTCGTGAGGTCGCGCGCCTTCGCGGCGAAAGCGGCGAGTTTCTGGCGTGCTTCCCGCTGCTCAGCAGTCAGGCGCGGATCGCTCGGATCCTCGATTCCCAGCGCGTAGACGGAGACACGGGTCCGCTTCCCAGCGGCGTTGACCGTGAAGAAGGTCGTCGGGGCATCGTAGACACCGGGGAGCGGGTAATCGGCATCCCCGGCGAGGAGACCGGCAGCGGCGGCTTCTCGGAGCAGCAACTGCAGACCGTCCTCGGTGATCCGGCTCTGCAGGAGGTTGGGAAGCGCAGGGGGTGGATAGATGAGGATCTGCGGTCCGAGCGTGATGACCGTTCCATCGCCATAGATGGAAAGCTCGGGTAACTCGGTGACGAGGACGAAGGGCGGAAGGAGCCCTCCGCTCGTCTCGATGCGCAGGATCAGGGCATCGGGCTCGCTCGGGTGTGCGATCGGGGTCGGAGTCGGTAGGGTGCCAGCCGGGCCGGCTGCGCAGGCCAAACCGAGGAGATTGACCAACACCAAAGCGACGAGCGAATAGAGACGCGGGTCGTGCCTCTGGAGTTGCTCACGTTTGGTTCGACGAGACATGACGAGCACCTACTGCCGAGAGCCTTCGAGGTTTCCTGAAGAGATGACGATCTCGCTCGGCAGGAGGTTCCCGTCGGCCGATCACTCGGCGGTGATCAAGAGTTGGCCTGTCGGTCGCTCGTTCGAGAGCGCGACGAGCTTCGCATCACCAGCAGCAGCGAAGGCGCGAGCGGAACTCCCGAGCGCTGCTGCTTGCTCTTCGATGAGCCGAGCTAGCCGTGCGGTTTCGCTCGCGATCTCCTCGAGCGCATCGCTCTCGCCGGCCACTTGTTCGGCTCGTGTGAGGCTGGCGCGTAGATGCGTTTCCAGCTCTTGCCATTGACGGTGGACCGCATGCATGGTCGCTTGGAGTTGTTCAGCGGCTGCAGCGTGCTCGCGGGTCACCGCATTGACCGTTTCGAGTAGCGTGCTGACCTGTTCGGTCGAGCGGCGCACGAGTTGGCCCTCGCGATCGATGGCGACGATGCTCTCGACGAGGGCGCGAGCTCGCTCCACGATTTCCTGAGCGGCTCGCTCGGCGTTCCCGGCCAGTTCCGAGCTCTGCTCGGCACGTTGGGCGCTTTGGCGGGCAGAGGCAGCGGCTTTGCCGATCGACTCGGTGATGGCGCCGACCAGTTCCAGGATCTCGCTGGTGGCCTGCTTCGACCGCTCGGCCAGCTTGCGGACCTCCTCGGCGACGACTGCGAATCCTTTGCCGGCTTCCCCGGCGCGGGCTGCTTCGATCGCCGCGTTGAGGGCCAGGAGATTCGTCTGTTCGGCGATCTCTTCGATCGTGCGTCCCATCTGACCGACCTGGCTGGCCAGGCTGGTCAGCTGTTCGACCTGTTCGGCAAGTTCGCGCATCCCTTCCGCCAGGAGACGAAGTTCGCCGAGCGTGACGGTGATGACCTGCCCACCTTGCTCAGCAGCGGTCAGTGCCTCGCGTCCACTCGTCGCTCCCTGACCAGCTCGCTCGACGATGGCTTCGATCCGTTGCGCGAGTTCGCGGGCCGCGCTGTGCAACTGCCGAATGGTCGTGTCCTGCTGACCGGCACCGCGGGCGATACCAGTGGCGGCTTGATCGATCTGCGTGTGGGCTGTGGCGACCTGGTCGACCAGATGCTGATCGTGCGCCATGGTGGTAGCCAGTTCCCGGCTCGCCGCAGCGATCGCCCGGGCGATCCGCTCCAAGTCGTTGCTCGTTCGCGCCAGGGCGTGGCTGAGCGTCGAAGACTGTTGGCAGCTGCCAGTAAGAGTGGTGACCGCTTCCGTGAGGCGTCGCCGCAGTTCGCCATGCTGGTCAGAGAGGTCCTCGCGAGCATCGCTGACTGGGATACTCCCGAGATCGAGACCGATCGAACGAAGGTAATCGAGGAAGAACGCGTCGGACACGGCTTGGAGATCGTAGTTGAAGACCGTGAGGATAGCGCGTTCCGCCTGCGCACGCAAGCGTGGACGAAGCCGGAAGGCACGGCGGAGTTCGTCTCGAACGAGATCCGTGTAGAGAGCGTAGCTTCCGACGTACCACTTGAGAGGAAGGTTGATCTGGTTGTGCATAGCACCGATGCGTAACCGCATCGTGTAGTAGGAGAGACCGAAGTCTCCACCGCGCGCTGCCTCCTCGAAGATGGAGCGAAAGTACGCTGCTTGGGTGCGCTCCAGGCGCTGCCTGACCTTTTCGAGCGGCATCCCGCGCTGGTTGGCGTACCGCTCGAAGAAGCGGCGCGTTTCGGGGAAGGTGAATTGGTGATCGTAGAGGCGGCGGGCGAGGCGGTCAGCGACGCGCTCCGCCCAGGGAGCGAGTTTGGCTAAGACAGCGCGATCGGTCGGCGTCAAGCGAATGAACTGGCGACGGTATTCGAGGTTCTCGTTCGTGAGCCGGAGTGCCTCAGCGAGCGCAGCTCCGCCGGCGGTCCAACGTTCGCGGCAATCGTGGTGCGGCCCTTGGCTCATCGGTATTTCCTCCTTCTTTCCTCACTCGGAAAGACTCGGCATTCGGCGATGACCGGTGCGTAGCCAATCGGTCCTATGAAGGTCCTGGTCGGCTGACTTCGCGCACAGGAGGTCGTTTGCACGGGTATGCAGAGTGGTAGACTCGGAGCGAAGCGGATGGGTCACCATGCCCATCGCGATGGCCGAAGAGGCAGAAGGCAATCGTCGATCGGATGACACAATGGTAAATTCACCGCTGCTTCGGGCATGCCGTCGAGAGACGGTCGAGGCGACCCCTGTTTGGTTGATGCGGCAAGCTGGACGCTATCTCCCGGAGTACCGTGCCCTACGGGAGCGGTATACGCTCTTGGAAATCTGTCGACAACCGGAACTCGCCGCCGAGGTGACGCTCCAGCCGCTCCGCCGTTATTCCCTCGATGCGGCGATCATCTTTGCCGATATCTTGCTGCCCGTGCTCGCGCTCGGTGTGCCGCTCAGGTTCGCCGAGGGCGAAGGGCCGGTCATCGGTACGCCGATCCGCGAGCCAGCAGCGGTCGACCGGCTCCCGGAACCGGACGAAAGTCCTCTCTGGCCGGTGGTCGAGGCGATCCGGATCGTGCGGGCGGAATTGCCGGAGCGGGTGGCAGTCATCGGCTTCGCCGGGGCTCCCTTCACGCTGGCCAGCTACTTGATCGAGGGCGGGAGCTCTCGCCAGTACGTGCGCACGAAACGCTTTCTCCTCACCGAGCGGTCTGCTTGGGAACGCTTGCTGGAACGCTTGACCGAGCTCACGATCCGCTATCTCACGCTGCAGGTTCGCGCTGGTGCCGAGGTCGTGCAGCTCTTCGACAGCTGGGCCGGTGCATTGGCACCAGCTGTCTACCGTGACGCGGTGCTTCCGTGGACACGGCGCATCGTGACAGCGGTTCGAGCGCTCGGGGTCCCGGTCATCGTCTTCAGCACCGGAACAGCCGGCTATCTCGAGCTCGTCGCTGAGACGGGAGCCGATGTCATCGGCGTGGACTGGCGGATCGAGCTCGATCGTGCTTGGGACGCGATCGGCCCGCGAGCGATCCAAGGGAACCTCGATCCGGCTTGGCTGCTGGCGCCAGCTGATGACCTCCGGAAAGCTGCTCGGGACATCTTGGACCGTGCAGCAGGTCGCCCCGGTCACATTTTCAACCTCGGGCACGGCGTGTTGCCGGAGACATCGCCCGATGCGGTCGCGATTCTCGTCGAGTTCGTGCATGAGTACAGTGCCCGTGTCCGACACTGAGTACAAAGGGAGGAAAACTGTGACACGCGAGCGCGTCGCTGTCCTGCTCATGGCCTACGGAGGTCCCGATCGTTTGGAGGATCTGCCAGCCTTCCTCCTCGACGTCCGTCACGGGCGGCCGTATTCCCCCGAACTCCTGGCTGATCTCACGGAGCGGTACCGGGCGATCGGTGGCCGTTCCCCGATCCTCGAGCACACCCGAGCCGAGGCGCTCGGGATCGAACGAGCATTGCAGGAGCATGCGGCCGAGGATGGGGTCGACTACCGCGTGTACGTGGCGATGCGGCACTGGCATCCGTTCATTCGCGAGGTGGTTCCAGTGATCCTGCGCGACGGCGTCGACCGGCTCGTCGCGGTCGTGATGGCGCCGCATTACTCCAGGATGAGCGTGGGCGCGTATCTGGCGCGGTTGGACGAGGCGCTCCGCGAACAGCAGGCGACGGTGCCCGTCCACGCGGTCGAGAGCTGGAAGGACGAGCCGGATTTCATCGCCGCCTGGGTCGACCGGATCACCACGGCGCTCCGTGCCGTTCCCGAGACGGAGCGATCCCGGACGCTCTTGCTGTTCACTGCGCACAGTTTGCCGACGCGGATCCTGGACTGGGGAGATCCGTACCGGGAGGAGATTCTCGCCTCTGTCCGGCTGGTCGCGGCGCACTTCCCCGAGTACGAGTGGCGTTTCGCGTTTCAGAGTCAGGGGGCGAGCGAGGAACCGTGGTTGGGGCCGACAGTCGAGGAGACGCTCGACGAGTTGGCGGCTGCCGGTGTCGCGCGGGTCTTGCTGATACCGATCGGGTTCGTCTGCGACCACGTGGAAGTGCTCTACGACGTCGACATCGCGCACAAGGAGTACGCGTTGTCCCGAGGGATCGTGCTCGAACGACCAGCGATGCTGAACGATCATCCCCTGCTCTGTCGAGCGATCGCGAATGCGGTGCGGCGGACGCTGCGCGAGGCGCGTGTCGAAGTACGATGAGCGCGGTGCACGCGCATGTGGTCGTCATCGGCGGGGGCATCGCTGGTCTCGCGGCGGCCTGGCGCCTCGAACGGCTGAGTCCGGCGGTCAGCGTCACGCTGATCGAGGCAGAGCCCCGCCTGGGAGGATGGATCCGGACCGAGCACTGGGGCGAGGTCATCATCGAGCATGGCCCGGATTCGTGGGTCGCGAGCAAACCTGCCGCAACCGAACTCGCCCGTGCCCTCGGCCTGGAGTCGGAGATCATCGGCTTGCGGTCGGATCAGGCCGAGACGTCGATCATGCACGATGGGCGCCTGCTGCCGCTTCCCAGCGGGCTTTCCCTCGTGGTCCCGACGCGCCTTCGGCCGTTCCTGACGAGCCCGCTCCTTTCGCCGCTCGGGAAGCTGCGGCTCCTCGCTGAGTACCTCGTTCCACCCCGGCTGGATGAAGACGACGAATCGCTGGCGAGCTTCGTACGCCGCCGCTTCGGTCGCGAGTTCGCCGAGCGTGTGGCCGAGCCGCTCTTCTCGGGGATCTTCGCTGGAGACGCGCGGCAGCTGAGCGTTCTCGCAACCTATCCGCATCTGCGGCACCTGGAGCGGGAGCGAGGCAGTCTGCTGAGCGCGATGGCCATGCCGGGACGACGACCAGCTGGACTACCCGGTGGTTCACCGTTCCTGACCCTGCGGTCTGGTATGGAACGTCTCGTACGAGCGGTCGCGAGCGATGTGCAGCGCACCGTGGTGCGGACCGGTATGACCGCGCTCGACATTGCGCCTTCCAACAGTGGATTCGCGATCGACCTGGCCGATGGGACACGGCTGGAGGCTGATGGGGTGATCCTCGCGGTACCGGCCTGGCGGGCAGCCCGACTGCTCGAGTCGTCCTTTGCTGAAGTCGCAGCGGGCTTGCTGGCTGTTCCGTACGCCTCCAGCGCGGCGGTCACGCTGGTGTACCGCCAGAGCGATCTCGCCGGATTCGCGCGGGGGCGAGGCTTCCTGGTCCCCGCACGCGAAGGGCGGCCGATTTCGGCTGTGACCTGGGTCACCAATAAATTCCCAGCACGAGCCCCAGAACATCTCGGGCTCGTCCGCGTCTTCTTCCAGACCGAGCGAGCGGGGCTCAGCGGCGATGCCCCGAGTGAGATTCTCGTCGCGGTCGCGCTTCAGGAACTCCGCTCCGTGGTCGGTTTGCGTGCCGAACCCCTGCATGCGGTCGTCTCCCGGCATGACCGGGCATTGCCGCAGTATCGCGTCGGTCATCGGCAGCGGATCGCCGAACTCTGGAGTCGCCTGGCTTCCTGGCCGGGACTGGCGCTGGCCGGCGCAGCCTATGACGGTGTAGGCGTATCGGACTGCATCGCGAGTGGCTGGCGGGCCGCCGAGGCGGTTCTGCAGGGGATCGGAGCGGTGCAGCGCGTGGGAAGCTAGAAACCGACCCAGGCGCGGACGCGTTCGAGCAGTGTCGTTGGAGCCGAAAGCACGTCAGGATCTGGACGGGGCGGTGCGACGTCCCCGTCGTGCACGACAGCCATCGCATTGGCTTGGAGCCGGATGACCGTCTCCTCGCCGAAGAGCGCGGCCACTCGCTCGAAGGCTGGTCGCAAGCGCGGAGCCCGCCAGTCTGGACTGTGCGCATCGCTGGCCAGCACGCTCACCGCACCTGCCCGGATCAGGCGGAGCGCGACTTGCTGCGCCGCGTAGCCATTCTGACCGAACAGTGAGTCAGCATTCACCTGGATCAGTGCACCGGCGGCGATCGCTTCCAGAAGGCGATCGGGCTGGTGCTGGACCGGTACGTAACGCTCGACGTGGGCGAGGATCGGGCGGAACCCAGCTGCGCGCAGTTCCAAGAGACGATCGGCGAGGTCGCTCGGCCAGGCAGTCCAGTCAGGCAACTCGACCAACACCCAGCGTGTGCCCGAGAGTGTCAAGGCGGTACCCGCGAGGAGGCGATCGACCAGATCGGGCCAGAGTTGTTCCTCCATGCCACTGGCCAGTCGCAGTGGCAGCCGTTCTCGCTCCATGACCGCCTGCAGGCGTTCGAGCGCAGCGACCACCTGGGCCGCGTCGGTCCGGCGCGCGTGCGGGGTCGCGACCACGATCTGCGTCCCGTCCGTGGCCGCGACGCGAAGCATGGCGAGGGATTGGTCGATGTCGCGAGCGCCATCGTCGATACCCGGTAGCACGTGCGTGTGGATATCCACTTGGATCGGAGGTTCCCCGTGGTGCAAGGCACTCCACCTCCTCAGTTGTCCCTTACCGAGTCTACTCGCACGGAGGCGAGCGACTGTGGCCGTACCATGTCGGCGGTGCTCTCTCGCTCGTGGAGATCGGGCACAGGATCCCCATCGTGCTCCTTCGCTGGCAGAGCGCATGCCGGTGCTGTCGAATCGGTGTGCAGCATGCGAGCCAGCGTGACAGCTGATGGCAGAGGGGAGTTGCCGCAGGCGGGCGGAGGGTGTTCAATTGGCTCAGCACGGTCGTGTGCCGTTCAGCGGAGGAGGCAAAGGCGAACGATGCCGCAACTAGGTTGGCAAGAACTCCTGATCGTCCTCTTCATCGTGATCGTCATCTTCGGCGCAGGCAAGCTGCCGGAGATCGGGCGAGGGCTCGGGCAAAGCATTCGCGAGTTCCGCCAGGCCGCACGGGAGGCACAGGAGGCGCAGCGGGCGGAGCAGGCGCAGCAGGCTCAGAGCAATCTCCCGGACAAGACCGCCTGACCGAAGAGACGGTGAGCGTCCGCTCTCCTGACCGACTATGTCGCGCGATCGGAAACATGATCGAGAATTTGTGAGGCCGGGCTTCTGATCGAGAAGCTCGGTTTCCTTTGGGTCTGACCGAGCGAAGAGAAAGCGAGCAGCATGGAGGTCGGGCTCGTCGCTCTGGGTGGTGTTCTCGGAGCGATCCTGCGTTATCTCGTGACGATCTTGGCCCAGCGTCGGGTCGATTTCTTCCCTTGGGGAACAGTCGTGGTCAATCTCGTGGGCAGTTTTCTCATCGGGATCGTGCTCGAGATGACTTTGCGCGGTTATCTCTCCAGTCATGTGCGTCTGTTGCTCGCCGTGGGTATTCTCGGAGGCTTCACGACCTTTTCGTCATTGTCATGGGAAATGTTGGCGTTACTCGAAGAGGGTGATATCCTGCCAGCGTTCCTCTATGGCTTCGGGTCGCTCGTCGTCGGGGTGTTCTGCGCATGGCTCGGCAGTATCGTCGTTCGGTGGGTATTCTGAGGGGCCAGCCATGGAGTTGAGCGGACCGGCGAAGTGGCTCCGCATCTATATCGGCGAACGGGATCATTGGCATGGGAAGCCGCTCTATGCGGCGATCCTCGATCTGCTGCGTCACGAGGGGATCGCAGGCGCGACCGTGCACCGCGGGATCGCTGGGTACGGGGCGAGCGGTGCTGTTCACACCACGCGTGTCCTCCAGCTGTCGGTCGATCTGCCGATCGTCATCGAGGTCATCGAAACAGCGGAGCGGATCGCCGCTGTCCTGCCACGACTGCGCGAAATGGTGAGCCAAGGATTGATCGTGCTGGTCGACTGCGAGGTGGTCCACAACCAGGCGGTTCGCCGGTCGGGTGCCTCCGGTCAGGACTGACGGTACCTGGTTCCCTTCTCCGTGCCTCATATGCGACAATTGCAACTGCCCGGTAGGGCGGGGCGCGACAGGTACGCAGTCGTGGTGGGGGCGCGTGGCGAGCGAAGCGCAGCGATTATTGCATTACCTCGCCGAACACTATACTGGTCGCGAGGAGGCCAAAGACCTCGAGCGGGCTTCGGCTGGGTTGGAAGAACACGAGATCGCAGCCGAGCAACGGCGTGTGATCCGGCGCGAACACCAGCTCGCCGACAAGCTCGCGCGTGCGTTCCAGCGTGGCTTGCGACGGGCGTACGAGGCCCATCGTGCTGGCGGGAATGCCATCACGCTGGACGATCGCCGGCGGGACGAGAACGAAATGGCGGAAGCGTTGATCCATTTCCTTGTCGGTCCTGGTCTCGCCAAGTCGACGACACGCGAGACGCAGCCGATGCATTACCTGTACATCATCTCGATCGATTGGGAAGCCTTGGAGCGGGTGGCGCGCGACGCGCAGGTCGATCTCGCGAGCGTGCTCGAGGCTCATTGATCGATGGAGGACCAGCAGACGAAGCGAGCCCAGTCGAGTGGGCGCGACGAGCGCGTCGAGCAGGCGATGGAGGCTCTCGGGGTCGAGTTCCGTCGACCAGACCTCCTGCGCCAGGCCTTGACGCACCTTTCGTATGTCTACGAACGGAGCCGGAGCACGCAGGCCGCGGTCGAGGAGGCGAACGAGCGCTTGGAGTTTCTCGGTGACGCCGTGCTCGAACTGCTGGTGAGCGAGTTCCTCTACCGGCGGTTTCCCGCGGCGAGCGAGGGGGAACTCACCGCGTACCGCGCGGCCTTGGTGCGTACGCCGACGTTGGCACGCTGGGCGCGGCGTTTCCGACTCGACGAGTTCTTGTATCTCGGTCGAGGCGAGGTGCCCCGACCGGGGCGGCCAGTCCGCGAGCGGATTCTCGCGGGAGCCTTCGAGGCGGTGCTCGGTGCACTCTACCTGGATCGCGGTATCCGGGCCGTGCGGCGGTTCCTGCACCGGCTCTTATTGGAAGAGGCCGAAGGACTGATCGCGATCGGCCAGAACGAGAACTACAAGGGACGGCTCCAGGAACTGATTCAAGACCGGTTGCGTATCACGCCAGTCTACCGCACCATTGCAGTGACGGGGCCGGCACACCAGCGTACGTTCACGGCGGAAGTGATGATCGGCGAGCGCCCGTACGGAGTGGGGCACGGCCCGAGCAAGCGGGCAGCGGAGCAAGAGGCAGCACGGCGTGCACTCGAGCGGCTGCGGGCGGAGGGGATCGGCTGAGGCGATGGGCGGGCTCTACGACCAACTGACGATTTTCGGTGGCAATTCCAATCCGGAACTCACCAAGGCGATCTGCGCCTATATCGACATCCCACCCGGACGAATCGAAGTCTTCAAGTTCAGCAATGAGAACATCTTCGTACGCATCGGCGAGAGCGTGCGCGAGAACGATGTCTTCGTCATCCAGTCGTTCTCGAGTCCCGTGAACGAGAGCATCATGGAGTTGTTGATCATCATCGATGCCCTCAAGCGCGCGTCAGCCGGTCGGATCACCGCGGTCATCCCCTATTACGCCTACGGCAGAACCGACAAGAAGGACCAACCGCGTGTGCCCATCACTGCTCGTCTCATCGCCGACATGATCACCGTCGCTGGAGCGGATCGCATTCTGACCGTCGATCTGCATGCCGGGCAGATCCAAGGTTTCTTCAACATCCCGGTGGACGAGATGACCGCGCTGCCGATTCTGGCGCGGTACTTCCAGGAAAAACGACTGGAGAACCCGGTCGTCGTTTCCCCCGACCTCGGGAGCACCAAGCGGGCACGCAACTTCGCCGAGGAACTGGACGCTCCCCTCGCCATCATCGAAAAGCGTCGGCTGGGGAACGACGATCGAACCGAGGTGCTGAATCTCATCGGGTCGGTCGATGACGCATCGGTGATCCTGATCGACGATGAGATCGATACAGCGGGATCGATCACCCAAGCGGCCGAGCTCTGTATCGCCCGCGGTGCGCGTGACGTGTATGCGGCCTGTACCCACCCAGTCCTGAGCGGACCAGCGATCGAACGGCTCGCCCTCAGCCCGATCAAAGAAGTCGTCGTGACCGACACGATCCCGCTGCCTCCACACAAGCGGCTGGACAAGATCACGGTTCTTTCGGTGGCACCACTGCTCGGTGAATCGATCCAGCGGATCCACACCGGGGCGAGCGTCAGCTTGGCCTACCGCAGTGCCGGGCGTCTGCCCTTGCGATGAGTTCTCCGCGCCGGGGGAAGGATGTCATCGCTTGACGTCGCCCGGCTGAGCATGCAACGCTTCTCGGGCACGAAGCCGGACGAGTGTCGGGTGAGGTGCGAGGATGCCACGCGCTACGCGCCGTTCGTCGCACCGGAGAAGCGCGTCGGGATCTCTGGTCGCTGGCCTGCTGATCTTCGCGATCGTGACCGGTGGTCTCGTCGCGGTCGCGCTCCAGTTCGGGAACCAGCATGAAACCGCGACGATCGGAGTCGCAGGTCAGGGAAGTGCACCAGCCACACCGACGCGCGCGTTCGCTGCGCCGCGGACAGCCCGCGAAGCAGCTGAACGTTTCGTGCGCGCTTGGGAAGAGCGGGACTACCGGGCAATGTATGCGCTCCTTTCGTCGGCTGCCCGTCAGCAGATCGATGAGGCGCGGTTCGTCCGTCGTTACGAGGCGATCGCGGCCGAAATGGGTGAACGCTCGCTCCAGGTCACGCTGGGAGAGGCCTTACCTGGCACCATGCGCTTTCCGATCCACGTGGTACGCGAGACGACGCGGGTCGGCCGGCTCGAGGAGGATAACGCGATCCCGGTCGTCCGCGAAGGGGACACGTTCCGGGTCGATTGGACCCCCTCGCTCATCGTCGCCGACTTGGGTGACGGTCGTGTCGAGTGGATCCCGACGGTTCCCCAGCGTGGCCGTCTCCTCGACGTGAAGGGAAGACCGCTCGCCCAGCTGGGTTTGGTGAACAAGGTGGGTGTCGTACCGGGTCAGATTCGCGACGAGCAACTTTTACTCGAGCGCTTGAGTGTGCTCTTGAACCTGCCCTCCGAGACGATCCGGCAGCGATATGCTGGTGGACAGCCGGATTGGTTCATGCCGGTCGCGACGCTCCCCGATCCGATCGATCCCGGTTTGCTCGAGCAGCTTGCCGGCATTCCCGGGGTCGTGGTGCGTCGTTGGCCCGAGCGCGTCTATCCGCTCGGCCCGGCGGCCGCGCACGTGACCGGCTATCTTTCCGAAGTCACTGCCGAAGAACTCCAGCAGCGTGCCTCTGACGGCTACGAGCCGGGCGATCGGATCGGACGAGCGGGGATCGAGGCTTGGGCGGAAGACTTCTTGCGTGGTCGCCGTGGAGGGCGGCTCGTCATCGTCGGGCCGGATAGGAGAGAGCGACGACTCCTCGCCGAGATCCCGGCACAGCCGGCGGCGGACGTGCAGACCACGATCGATGCCGACCTGCAAGAGGCAGCCTACCGCGCGCTCGGCGATCGAGTCGGGAGCGTCGTCGCGATCGATCCACGGAGCGGTGCGATCCGGGCTTTGGTGAGTAACCCGAGCTTCGATCCGAATCGTTTTATCCTCGGGTTGCGAACCGACGAATGGCAGGCGCTCACGGACGAGCAGCGACGCCCACTGATCGACCGTGCGACGCAGGTGGGATATCCCACCGGATCGACCTTCAAAGTCGTGACCATGGCTGCAGGAATGGCGTATCTGGGGTTGCGCGCCGAGAGCCGGTTCGATTGTCCGCCTACCTTCAGTCTCCCGGGAAGTTCGGTGGTCTGGCGCGACTGGAACCCGCGAGGGCAGGGACAGTTGACGCTTCACGATGCCCTGGTCCAGTCCTGCAACACCGTCTTCTTTCAGATCGGTGCGCAGCTCGACGAGCGCGATCCCAACCTACTTCCCCAGATGGCGCGTGCTTTCGGTTTCGGGTCGGAGACCGGATTGATCGAGCTGCCCGAGACGTCTGGGCTGGTCCCTGATCCCAGCTGGAAGCGTCGGGAACGTGGGGACTACTGGGCGCGCGGCGATGCGGTCAATCTGTCGATCGGCCAAGGATTCTTCCTAGCCACTCCGCTGCAGTTGGCCGCTGCCTATGCGGCGCTGGCCAACGGGGGCACGCTCTGGCAGCCGTTCCTCGTCGAGCGAGTCGTCGCGATCGACGGCAGCGAACGCTTCCGGGCCGAGCCGAAAGCGCGCGGAGCGCTCCCGTTGACACCAGAGCAGATCGACACGATCCGAGCCGCGTTACGCGATGTGGTCGCTCGGCCGAACGGGACAGCGTGGAGTGCCTTCCAAGGTTTTGCGGTTTCCGTGGCAGGCAAGACGGGTACGGCCGAGTCTGGCCAGGAGGCGCCGCATGCCTGGTTCGTGGCGATCGCGCCAGCCGAGACCCCGGAACTCGTCCTGGTGGTCATGCTGGAGCACGGCGGGGAAGGGTCGCGCGTCGCTGCACCGATCGCGCGGCAGATCCTCGAAGCAGCGCAACAGGCAGGTTTCTTTCAGTGATGGGCCATGACGGGCTCGCCCTCTCCCACCGGTGCCTGCACGCGCGGTTCCTGCGGAGCGAGTAGGAGCTCCGCACCGAGTGCTCGCAAGATCCGGCGCGCGACGCGGAGTCCCGCGAGGGCCGTCGCCGGAATCGATTGGCCGGGGAAGACGCTATCGCCTACCAGATACAAGCCCGGCACGATCTCCGTCGGCCAACCGACGAACGGGTGGCGCTGCGGAAAACCGCCGACCCAGCCCCAGGGGCGCCGGGCGAAGCGCTGGAACGCGAGGGGTGTACTCGGCAACACGGCGCGGATCGCGCCCGGAAGCCAGGGCAATGCCCGCGCGGCCGTCTCCACCATGCGCTCGGTGTAGCGCGCGACTTCGGCCTCGTATGCTGCCCGATCGGCGTGGGCGAGCTGCCACCAGTGCTCGTAGCGCGTGTGCGTGCTCATCGTGGCGACTCGGCGGCCAGCCGGTGCCCGGCGGCTGTCCCACTCTGGACTGAGCGAGAGGAACACCGAACGCCCCTCGCCGAGTTGACCGGATGCGAGAATTTGCTGGTGGATCGGCGTGCCTGGCGGGATGGCGCTACTGTCCAGGCTCAGATAGAGCATGAAGGCTCCCCAGCCGCGCGGTGGACGCGCAGTTCGGGAGCGTAACCAGTGCGGCGCCTCGGGCCAAAGACGTGCCAGTCCCCATGGCGTGAGGTTCGCCACGAGATGCGACGACTCGAGAACCGATCCTTGCCGGGTTCGGAGGCGCCAACCGGTGCGCGTGCGTTCGATCGCGTCCACCTCTTGGCGGAAATGGACCGAGCCGCCATGTCGTTGGATCGCTTCGACGAGCAGACGGGCGATCGTCCCGGTACCACCGGCCAGTTCGGCCACACCAGTATTGGGCAGGTCCAGTGCGGCGGCGCCATAGAGCGCAAAGATCTCCGCCGCGAGACCCTGCGCGGCGATGAGGAGCTGAGCATCGATGAAGCGGCGGAAGACGGGATCGTCCGGCAGATGTCGCGCCAGGGGACGCCACAAGTCGAGCACGATCGCGGGCGACGGGCGGGCAGCGACGAACCACTGCGCGCCGGCTGCGACCAGGTCACGGAAAGAGCCGAACGAGCGGGGTCGAAGCTCGGGGAGTCGCAAGGCGAAATCCCAGAGAAGGCGTGCCGTCTTCTCCTGCCACGACCAGAAGGGCAGACTGCCGGGGAAGAGCGTGCAGTACGTCTCCCAGCGTCGCTCGTCAGCGTAGCGGGGGACCACCATGCCGTCCTCCAGATGGACGACCATGGTCGGATCGCAGAGCCGTGCTGGCCAAGCCTCGATCCCAGCGGCGCGCCCGAGCAATTGGAGCGGTCCTCTCGGAGCCAGTCCAGCGACGAGGGTCGCACCAGCATCGTACCAATGGCCCTGATAGCGGAACGTGGCTGCGCACCCACCAGGGTAGATGTGGGCCTCCAGCACGGTGACTGGGACTCCCGCATGGGCCAGTGCCGCACCAGCGGCGAGCCCAGCGATGCCGGCGCCGATGACGACGATCCGTGGAGCATGCGGGGATGTCATGCGGAGCACTCCTCAGGCTTGCACTTGCCGGACAGATCGGAACCACTCGAGCGCGCGGGCACGAGCAGTCTCGTACTCGACGATGGGTGCCGGGTAGTCGCGGCCGATCCGGCAGCCTGAGCGCAACTGAACCTCGACGGGCATATGCCACGGTGCGAAGAGGTACTCCCGCGGCACTCCAGCCAGTTCGGGCAGCCAGGCTCGGACCCAGCGGCCGTCCGGATCGTGCTGTTCACCCTGCAAGACCGGGTTGAAGATCCGAAAATACGGGGCGGCGTCGGTTCCGGTCCCAGCTGACCACTGCCAGCCACCGACGTTGGCTGCCAGGTCACCATCGACGAGCTCGCGGCGGAAGACGCGTTCGCCCCTTCGCCAGTCGACGAGGAGCAGCTTGGAGAGAAAGCTGGCGACGATCATTCGAGCACGGTTGCTGATCCACCCCTCGCTGTGGAGTTGGCGCATCGCGGCATCGACGACCGGAAAGCCGGTGCGTCCCTCTTGCCAGGCCGCGAAGGCATCGTCACGCCCAGGCCAAGCGACGCCGCGGAATTCGGCCTGCATGCTCGTTTGCGCGCTCTCCGGCCAAGCGGCTAAAAGGTGCTGATAGAACTCCCGCCAGAGGAGTTCGTCGAGCCAGGCGCGGGCTCCAGCGGCCGCGTTCGGGTCATCCAGGTACCGTGCTGCTGCACACCAGGCCTCGCGTATGCTCAAGAGCCCGAAGCGGAAATAGGGCGAGAGCTGCGAGGAGCCGCTTCCGTCCAAGGTGTTCCGCCGCGTGTGATAGGACGCCAGCCCTTGGTCGAGGAAACGATCCAAACGGCGTCGTGCTGCGTCCTCACTCGGAGCGAACCGCTCTGGTACGGGAACAGGTGAATCGGGAATCGGCTCGCTGGCTACGCGTGGGACTGGTGGAAGCTGCGTGGGCGCGGGCACCACGTCCTGCGGGCTCGGGATCGGGAGGCGGAACCAGGCGCGACGGAATTGCGAGTAGACACGATACGGTTCACCGGTCGGCGCGCGGACCGAGCCGAGTGGTCGCAGGGTCAAACCCGGGACGAGTTGGAGGGGGGTACGCTGCGCCACTGCCCTGTCGCGTCGCTGAGCGTAGGGTGAGCCATCCGCTTCGGCTACGACGAGTGTCGCCCCACACTCGCGAACGACGGCGGGGAGAATCTGCTCGGGACGGCCGGTGCGAACGATCAAGCGACTGCCGCGCTGGCGGAGTGCTGCGTCTAGTGAGCGGAGCGCCGCGAAGAGGAACGCGTTGCGCCGCTGGCTACTGGTCGGGCCGGAGAGCAGGATGGGATCGAGCACGAAAAGCGGCACGAGTTCGCGCGCGTGGGTGAGTGCTGTGGCGAGTGCCTGGTTGTCGTGGAGACGGAGATCGCGTCGGATCCACCAAACGACGGTTGCCATGATCGCTCGGCCTGCTTTCTCGGTACGTCATCGGACATCAGCCGCGCGGTCGTGTCGTCGCTCTCCCGAAAGAAGGGTTCAGCATTTCTGGGTCGGGAGGACGGGGGCAAGCAGCCGCTGTTCCAGCACGATATCGCCGCCAGGAATCGATGCGCACTCGAGCGTGTTGGCAGCACCTCCGTTCGGACTCTGCGGAAGCGCCCTCAATAATGGATACTCACCACCGAGCCGATTTGCAAAAAATTCCAGAACCACTCGGCGTCGCTGTTCATCAGCCCCACGCAACCATTGGAGGTGAATCCCCCGAATTGTGCAGGCGGAGTCCAATAGTTGCCGTGGAGCGCGTAGCCACCTGACTTGAAATACTGGGTGAACTGAACGTTCGTCAGATAATAGTAGCCGGGGGAACCCGGCGGGATCCCGACAGTGGCTGCGTCCATCGTCTCGTTGCGGACGCGATAGAAGATCCGGAAGACGCCGACCGGTGTCTTCCCGTCTCTTCCGGCAGTGATGATCGCCACATAAACGGGACGATCGCCGTCGTATGCCACAGCGTAGAAGGACCGGAGGCTGACGTCGACCCACCGGCCACCGAAACGGCGCGGTGGAATATCCGGCACGAGCGGCTCGACCCAGGCGGCTGCCACGTAGCGACCGTCTCCCAGTTCGTACCAAATCGGATTCCCTCCGACCGGGTCACCGAGCGTGAGTCCACGGATGGGAACCGGATGCCGGGCATAGGTCCATGCGACTGCCGGAGCGCTGTTCGAAGGGGCATTGCGGATCGCCAGGGTAGGTGCGGTCACCCGACCGAAGATCGCGCCGTCATCGGTCGCGACGGCCCGCGACCAGCGATAGTCGAGCAGCTGCGCTGGGACCTCGATCGCATCGGGACGCTTCGGGACAGGCCGGGTATCGACTCCGCGGGCTCGAGCATACTGTGCCCCGAGCCGACCGAGCAAGACCTCGAAGGGAGTTCCTTGGTTTTCGGGATGGTATTCGAACCGGGCTCGTTCGAAGTACTGAACCGTGTAGAGCTCGCCGGTATCAGGATTCCGTTCGGTGAACTCCTCGGAGATCGGGTAGCCGAACGTGTACAGTCCCCCGTTCGCTTCCCAGTAGGACTTGAAACCGTAGGCCAAGGTGTGACCGGTTTCCGGAAAATAGCGGCGCTGCGGGTCGTTGTTCAAGGCCGCCGGATTGTCGGCGACGATCGGGCGGAAGGCCGGCTCGTTGCGTCGCGTTTCGGCGAGCCAACTGCCGAGGAGCGTGGCGAGCACCGCGTAACGTGTCCCGCTGTTCTGTGGATGGTACTCGAAGCGTGCCCGCTCGAAGTACTGGACCACCATGCCATCCTGAGTGAACGGCTCGGTGATCGGGTAGCCGAAGGTCATGAGTCCGCCGTTGCTGATCCACGCCCAGAGGAACTCTCCACTGAGGTGGTGACCCGTCTGTGGGAAATAGAGGACGAGATTTTGCCATTCGACGGCATGTGCGTGACGAACTGGCAAGAGGAAGGGCGAAACGAGCGCACAGAAGAGCACCATTCCGATGAACCACGCGAGGCGACGAGGCATCGCTGACCCCTTCCCTACCCCGGAGTGAGTTCCCGGTGAAACCGGGTCTCCTCATACAGTCTAACGCGCACTCGTCGCGATCGGTTCCATCCGTTCAGGAGGGAGCGGAGAACTCCCGAAGCTGCGCGGCATATCGATCGCTGGTCCACTGGACGATACCCACGTTGGGGCTGAACCACACCGTGCTCACGAGATAGGCAGGGACCAAGGTCGGGGGATCGCTCGTCTGGAGCGAGAGTCGCCAAGCTGGAACTACCCCATAGGGCGTGCCGACGAGTGTTTGCTCATCGACCTGGACACGCAGGGTGATCGGATGGGCGCTGACACGCGTCGAGAGATAGAGGGCAGTGGTCTCGCGGACGGTCCCCTCCACCAAGTCACCCGCACCGATGACGTGTAAGGCTGGCCAAAAGAGGACCATTTCGATGAATGTTCCTGCTCGCGTGAATCGTTCCCAGCCGGCCAGCGCGATCCCTGACTCGGTCACTCGCCAGTAGGTGATCCAGCGACTCGATCCGCGCAGTTCCTCGCGAGCGACGAGTTGCGCTCCCGCGACGAAGCGAGTATTCGGGCCGATCACCTGCCAGGTTTCGTCGCTGCGACTACTGGTCGCGAAGACGGACCGCGTACCTGGGAGCATGCCGAAGTACCCGGCGCTGGACGCGACCGCAACGGGTGGAGTCGCGCTGTACCGCCACTGGAGGTAGTGCGAACCGATATTTCCCATCTCGACCTGCCAACCTGGTGGATTGTTCGGGGTATAGGTGAGGATGCGTCGCTCGAACGGCTGGACGAGAACCCAAGTCGGTTCGCCACGAAGCCGCACTCGGATCCAGAAGGGATCAGCGATGGGATAACCGAGAACGAACAGCCAGTCGAAAAGGGGGCGTTCCGCAACCAAGCTACCACCGTGCCATACCAGCCCGGCCTGCGTCATGAATTCCCAAAAAGCGCGCGGAATGTTGTACCCGACCGGCTCACCGACCGGTCCGCTGTACGTGACATAGCGGACGAACTCTGCCCCGGGGTCACCAGCTGCTGCCGGATACTCTTGCCATCCCTGAGGAGTGAGCGAGGCGATCGCGTGCTCCCCAGTTCGATCGGGTTGCGAACGATCGATCACACTGGCCAGATCCGCATAGGTGGGAAACGGGTTATCAGGATCCCCGGCGATCGGCACGCGCGCTCCGCTGCCCGCGTCCAGGAAGAGCTGATCTCCGACCTGGATCGACCCACTGACGAGTTCACGCGTCAAGAGCCCACTCGTGACGTACCAAGGTGAAGTCGGATCACCATCCGGATGCGTCAGTTCCATGCGACCTTTGTCGAAGTATTGGACGAGACGAGCGCGCTCGGGCGCCTCTTGGTACCGTTCGTGCAAGGGACCGGTGAGCGGAGCAGGTCCCCAGACCCAGGAGCGCTGGGTCGCTCCGGCTGCAACCGGACGGTCGACGCGTTCCCAGCGCGCTGCGAAGGCAGGGTCCGCAAAACCTGGTTCAGCGCGAGCTAACCGATGACTCGGCAGCCACAGGAGAGCAGTCAGGATGCTGATGATCGAGGCGATCGAGGACCAGCGTGACACCGGACTCGCTTCCCCCTCCTCATACCCAAATCTGGAGCCCATCGTACGCGAGTTGCACACCGGGTGGAAGCTTTGAGCTCCAGTCGGCATGCATCACCTCATGACTGAGGTGGGTCAGGTATGCCCGTTCCGGGCAAACTTGCTCGATAATGGTCAGAGCTTCTGCCACGCTCAAGTGCGTCGGATGGGGTCGATCGCGGAGTGCGTTGAGAACCAGGACAGTGACGCCACGCAGCAGCTCGATGGAGCGAGGAGGAACGGTTTTCGCATCGGTCACGTAGGCGATCGGGCCGCAGCGGAAGCCGTACACCGTCCACCGACCGTGGTCGACCGGGATGGGGACGATCTCGTACCCGAAGAGGTGGAAGGGACCAACGAACTCGTGCAAGCGGAGATCCGGTTTCCCGCCGTAGAACGGCAAAGGCTCGCTGAACGCGTAGCCGTAGCGAACACGCAATTCACGAGCTGTTTCCGGATCTGCGTAGATGGGCAGCGGTGCTTGTGCCAGGTAGTTGAACTGGCGCAGATCATCGAAACCGGCGACATGATCAGCGTGCGCGTGCGTGAAGAGAACAGCCTCGATATGACTCAGGCCGGTGGCGATCGCCTGCAGGCGAAGTTCCGGAGCAGTATCGATCAACACGTTGTGTTCCCCGAGATGCAGCACTGCCGACGAGCGCGTTCGTCGATCGCGTGGATCGACCGAGGTGCAGGTTCGGCAGCGGCATCCGATGACGGGTATTCCGTTGGAGGTTCCTGTTCCGAGAAATGTCAGTCCGAGCACGCTCGTTCTACCACTCTCGTCGCTCCGACACTGAGGCTATGGCTGCCTGAGGACGAGTCTCCCCAACAGATCGGTACCGATGATACTCGCTCGACGTTGGGACGCTGTCGATCGTTTCGGTGAGTGCAGTCAGTGAACTGCACGCGAAAGGTGCAGCATGACCGAGCATCGCTTGCGTTGGCTGAGCCGCGGACAAGCGCGCAGCCACTCGGAAGCACCAGGCATGGGGGGTGGCGTAGTCCCGTTTTGGGTCGAGCGGTTGCTCGATCTGGGAATGCGTGCTAGCGCCGATCAGCTGGACTGGACCGAGCTTGCGAGGATTGCCTGTCAGGTACTGTCAGCACAGATCGCGCGGATCTGGCGCATGACGGCGCGGAGCGAGCTGGTGTTGCAGGCAGAGGTGGGCGACGGTCGGGAACCCCTTTCTTCCCCGCGGCCGACACCGACCGGATTCGACCGGCTCGCTCCTGGGATGCTGGCTGTCGGTTCGTTGGATGGTCCGCTCGCCGAAGGTTTCTTGACAGCTGAGGAGCGGGCGGCTTTGCGGCGGTCCGGTGTGCAGCACGTTCTGGTCGCACCGTTGCATGCCGGTGGGGCGATGGTGGGGCGGCTCGACGTGGCACGCACCCGGCCGGAACCGTTTTCGGCCGAGGAGCGCGCACGTGCCATCGTCCTGGCTGCACTTCTCGGCCCGTTGGTGGGGCGAGTCGTGGGAGCGGGCGAGCCGCTGCCTGCCGACCAGGCAGCGGAACTGGTACGGCAGGCACTGGCGTTTCCAGGGAGCGCGCGCGAAGTTCTGGCGCGGATCTCGGAGACGCTGCGCTGGCGGGTCCGAGCGAGTGCGGTTCTGTTGCTCCGCTGGCTGCCCGAGGAAGGCGTCGAACTGCTCGCGGCGTCGGCCTCCTCTGAACTGATGCCCGATCCGACCGCCTTGACTTCCGCCCGCGTCCTCCTGCTCGTGCGGAGCGTGTTGGAGCACGGCCGGCCGCAGCGGTGGCGGGCCGGCTCCGGGAGCGAACTGATTTTCCCTGTCGTGATGGCCGAAACCCTCGCTTTTCCGCTTCCAGTCACCGGCACTGCTGCGCGCGGCGTTCTCGTTCTGGCTTGGCGAGATCGTGACGAAGGGGGAGAGGAGCGTGCCCAGGTTCTGGTCCCCGAACTCGCCCCGAGCTTGCTGACGCTCGTGGGATTCGTCGAGCGGGAGGAGCGAGCGATTGCTGACCAGGCTGGCATCGAACGTCGCGAGCTTCTCCTGGATGCTTTGTTGCGTGCCAGTGGACCGACCGTCGTCGCTGAGGCGTTCTGGCGCCGTGCGCAGAGCGTACCCGGGGTCATCGCGACCGGTATCGTCTTGGAGCGGGACGAGCGTTTCGTCTGGTTCTGGGTTGTCCAGGGGGAACCGCGCGTGCTCGTGGAGACCGATCGTGAACGCTCCCCGGCCCAACTGGCTTTTCCCCAGCGTCCTGTAGCGGTGTTCGGCCCAGAGCGTTGGGCGACGTGGCGACCGGTGGTGCCGCTCAGCCTGGAGCGGGCCTGGGTCATGACTGCCCCGCTGGGGACAGTGCGTGGTAGCCTGGTCATCGTAATGCATGAGGAGCAGGCTACAGCGAAAGCGGAACGACTCGTCACCGACCTGGTTTCCCTCTTGGAGGCAGGCGCGGCTGGCCTCGTTACTCGTCTGGATCGTGATCTCGCGGAGATGCGTCGTCAACGCGCCTTGGGCGATGCGTTGGTCCAGCATGCGGAGGAATGGCGGACGCTCGTCGACGCCATCCATACGACGATCCTGCAAGGCCTGGCCTCGTCGCTATACCGGATCGAGTTGACGGCGCGGCGTGTCGATCACCAGCCGGTGGAACAGACGCTCCTCGAATTAGAACAGGTGCGCGATCTCCTGGCTGGCCACATCGCAGCACTGCGGGATACCATTTTCCGGCAACGCCCGGCTTCGCTGGAGCATCTCGGGCTCGCAGCTGCTCTCCGGGACTATGCCGTACAGTTGCAGCGCGCCCATGGCCTGGAAGTGGAGTTCTTGGGGGAGCTGTGGCAGCGTCCCGAGCGGCACGTCGAGGAATCGCTCTTCGGTCTGGTTCGGCTTTTGGTGGAGCGGACACGGCTGCCGCTCGGCGTGCGCAAACTGGTGATCCGGCTCCGTCAGCGAACGGATGGCACGATCGTGCTCGTCATTGCTGACGATGCTCGCTGGACTGGGCGCGCTGCCTGGGATGAGTTGCCCGGTGCTGCGCTGGCGGGCGAGTGGATCCGATTGCTCGGTGGCACGCTGCACGTCGCAGGACTGCCGGATGGCGGGACAGCCATCGCATGCACCGTGCCGCTCAGGCCAGTGTCGTGAGCACCATCGGAAAGATCAGGACGTTCCGGTGATGACAACTGAGCGAGACTTGGAGTTGAATGAAGCAGAAAGTGAGCAGAGCCCAACCTGTGATGGGTAGGCTGAGCGGGAGCGCGAGATGGGGAACGAACGTCGGATTCGGGTTCTGATCGTCGATGACCATGACCTCTTTCGCGAAGGGCTGCGCCAGCTGATCGAGACCGATCCTGCGATCGAGGTCGTCGGTGAAGCAGCCAATGGGCAGGACGCGCTACACATGGTCGCCGAGCTCCAGCCAGATGTGGTGCTCATGGACATCAACATGCCGGGAATGGATGGAATCCGTGCGACGGAGGCGATCGTGCAACAGTACCGGCATGTTCATGTCGTCATGCTGACGATGCACGACGACGAGGAGTATGTCCTCCACGCTATTCGCGCCGGAGCGCGCAGTTATCTCGTCAAAAACAGCAAGCCGGAGGAATTGCTGCGGGCGATCCATGTCGCTGCCGAGGGTGGTGCCACGATCGACCCGGATCTTGCCCCGATCCTGATGCGTGAGTACCAACGGCTTCTCACGAAGGCACCGACTCGCGGTCAGGAACTTTCGGATCGTGAGCTGACCATGCTGCGGTTGTTGGCACAGGGGTACAACAATCGCCAGATCGCGGATGCGCTCAATCTGGCTGAGAGCACGGTCAAAAATAACCTTTCTGCCCTGTTCCAAAAGCTGGGAGTGCGGGATCGCACACAAGCGGTGATCTACGCCATCTCGCACGGCTTGGTTCCCCGTCCGACTGACGTGCCGCGTCGCTGAGTGTGGCGCTGCGAGCTACCATGTGGCACAGTATGTGATGCGCCACCGGTGTCGGTGGCGTTCGTCGTTGTCTTTGGATGGGTGGGAGGCGAAGGGATCATGGAGCGACTGCCCCTCAGCGGTGTGCGCGTCGTCGATCTCACGCGCGTGATGGCTGGCCCCTACTGCACGATGCTCCTCGGTGACCTCGGTGCAGACGTCATCAAGATCGAGCGCCCCGGAGCCGGCGACGATACGCGAGCCTGGGGACCACCGTTCATCGATGGTGTGAGCGCCTACTACCTTTCGGTGAATCGGAACAAGCGGAGCATCACCCTCGATCTCAAGCATCCAGCGGGCCAAGAGGTGTTCTGGCGACTGGTCGATCGCGCTGACGTCGTCGTCGAGAACTTCAGCCCGGGGACGGTCGACCGACTGGGTATCGGCTATCAAGCGGTACGGGGGCGGCGCCCGCAGATCATCTACTGCTCGATCTCAGGTTTCGGCCAGACCGGACCAGGCAAGGACCGCACGGCGTACGACCTCATCGTGCAAGGGATGTCAGGCCTCATGAGCGTCACTGGGTTTCCTGAGGGGGAGCCAGTGCGCTTCGGTGTCCCGATCGCCGATATCGGTGCCGGCATGTTCGCTGCTCTGGCGATCGTTGCCGCACTCTATCATCGTGCCCAGACCGGTGAAGGGCAGTACATCGATACCTCCATGCTGGGTGGCCAAGTCGCGCTCCTCACCTACCAAGCGGGGATCTACTTCGCCACGGGGGAAGCACCCAAGCGGACCGGGAACGCGCATCCGATCGTCGCGCCTTACCAGACGTTCCGCAGTGCCGATGGGCACGTCAATATCGCGGCGGGGAACGATGCGATCTTCACGCGCATGTGCCGCGCGCTCGGGTTGGACGACTTGCTCGAGGACGAGCGATTCGCGACCAATGCCGGCCGGATCACCAACTTGCCGGAGCTGGTCGAGCGGATCGAGTCGGTAACGCGCACGCTCACGACTGCCGAGATCGTGCAGCGGCTCGATGCTGCCCAAGTGCCGTGTGGGCCGATCTACACGGTTCCGGAAGTCTTCGCTGATCCGCAAGTGCAACACCTCGAATTGCACCAGCGCATCCCACACCCCACATTGGGTATGGTCGACCAGACCGGTTTTCCCTGGCGTTTTTCCCGTACGCCGGCTCGTATCCAGCGTCACCCTCCGCTCTTGGGCGAGCACACCGAGGAAGTGCTCGGCGAACTCGGTTACACGTCGGATGAGATCGCGGCTATGCGCCAGGTAGGAGCCATCTAGTCAGTCGGGAGCTCGTACCAGGGGTGCCAGTGCGAGCGAACTTTCCAGCGTTCCAGCACCATGACGAGCGGTTCGCCGAGCAAGAGAAGCAATGCGGCATTGCCCAGTGCTCGCGTTCCATCGAAGAGGAGGGAGGTCGCGACGTAGAAGCGCGCGTAGGCAGCGATCGTCTCGCGCAGCGTCATGCCTGGTGTCCAGTAGATGCCGCCGCTCGCCGCGACGCCAGGTGCTGCGAACGGCCAGAACCACAGGTTCATGAGCGCGCCGAACGCGAACCCCCAAAAGGCACCGAAAGCGACGAGAACGAGGCGGCGCGGCCATCCTCGCCACTGGGGGAGCCAGCTGGCAGTGAGACCCATCCATCCGGCTGCCAGCATCTGAAAGGGTAACCAAGGACCGATGCCGCCCGTCAGTGCGGCCGAGACGAGCAAGGTGAGGGCACCCATGAGAAAGCCGAACCGTGCTCCGAAGACATAGCCGCTGAGCACGATCAGGAGAAAGATCGGACTGGCTCCGATCAGGCTCGGGACGAACCGGAGCAGGCTATCGACAGCGACCAGTACGGCGAGGACAGCGATCGTCCTGGCTCGATCTGCGAAGGTTCCCGCGTCATCGGCGAACCCGGTCACGAGCACGATGAGCGAAAGCAAGGCGAGGGCGGCAAAGAGCAGCGGTACCTCGATGCCTCGTGTCGGACCTGGATCGTAGCCGGCTGCCGCGAGCAGAAACGGATAGAAAAACGCGAGCAGCCCGCCGATGCTGGCGAGCAGCAGACTTGCCGTGCTCGTCACCCGCAAAAGCATCGTCATGCTTGAGCCAGTAGAGTACCGGTACGCACGGGAACAGCGAGGCGCTGCACCTCGCTGCTGCAGCGTTCCGGATGCAAGATGGCGGCGAGAATTTCGACGCCACGCACGATGCGCGGACCGGGGCGACTGAAGTAGGCGGAGGCATCCACCGCCCAGAGCGCACCCCGCTGGACCGCCGGGATCGACTCGAGGATAGGGTGGCGGAGGAGCTGGCGAGCCAAATCGACCGTCTCGGAAAGGGTGTACCCACAAGGCATAGCGACCAGAACATCCGGCTCGAGGGCTGCTATCTGCTCCCAGGTCACGGTGTACGAGGGTTGTCCGGCGATACCCAGCACGTCTGCGCCACCGGCTGCCGCGACCATTTCCGGAACCCAGTGACCTGCGACGATCGGGGGCTCGAGCCACTCCAAGCAGATGACTCGCGGCTCTGCCGTTCGACCAGCCAATCGCGCCGAGATCCACGCGAGCCGCTGGCGAAGCGCCGAAACAATGGCGTGCCCCGTTCGCTCGCGCCCGGTCTCTCGAGCGACGAGTTCGACCGACGTCAGGATTTCCTCGAGCGTCGTCGGCTCGACCGACAGCACGCGTGGTGGACCGGGAAGAGTAGCGGCGAGCTGGCAAACGTCATCGATCGAGACAGCACAGACCGGGCAGAGCGCTTGGGTCAGGATGAGATCCGGCTGCAGGGTGGCGAGGAGTTCCGTATCGAGCGCATAGAGCGGCAACCCTGCGGCAGTGCGCTCGCGGACCGCTGCATCGATCTCCGCGTGGCTGAGGCCTGGCGGCAGCAGGCTGCGCGTGACGCGCGGTTTGGAACGCACTGCGGGCGGATAATCGCATTCGTGCGTCACGCCGACGAGTTCGTCGCTGAGCCCCAATGCCCAACAGATCTCGGTGAGACTCGGTAGGAGCGAGACGATGCGCACTGGACTTCCCTCTTCGTTTCATGCGTCGCCTGAAGCTGGCTCGACGAACTCGAGGTCAGCGTTCTCGGGGGGTTCCGGACTCAGCCAACGTTCACCGTATTCGCGCAGTTGGTCGATGAGCGGAAGAGCAGCCCGTCCCTTTTCGGTGAGCGCATACTCGACGCGCGGAGGGATCTCGGCGTATGCATGGCGGGAGACGAGACCTTCGGCTTCGAGGTACCGCAAGCGCTGCGAGAGAACGGCGGGGCTGATTCCGGTACCGAGAAGAAGTTCCTGGAAACGACGGTTCCCTCGACCGAGTTCGCGGAGAATGAGGAGCACCCAGTGGTCACCGAGCAGTCGAGCTGCGCGTGCGATCGGACAGGTGGCTTCGTGTGCGCTCTCGCGTCGCATCATCCAACCTCGCTGTTCTCATTGTACTGCGCTACTCTCCTGGGACGTGTGGTGCCATCCTCGACGGCAGAACTGACCAGGAGACCAGCGACCGAGCCGCGCAGGCCAGCGATGTCAGGATCGCGCTCTTGACAGCTCGCCATGCGATCACTATGCTAGCCGTAGTTGCTACGGATTGCGTAGCGTCGGACGGGGAAAGGAGGATCCGAGGTGACGACGGTCGCGCCGGAACTCACAGGCTTGACCCGTTGGGAGATCGACCCTGCCCACAGCCAAATCACCTTCGCGGTTCGGCATCTTATGGTGACGACCGTGCGTGGGCAGTTCAAGTCGTTCTCGGGATGGGTCGAGTTCGATCCAGCGCACCCGGAGAATGGCAAGGTCGAGGTGACGATCGATGCAGCGAGCATCGATACGCGCGAGGAGCGACGAGACGCGCATCTTCGCTCAGCGGACTTTCTCGACGTCGAGCAGTATCCGACGATCACCTTCGTGAGCAAGCGCATCGAGCCACTCGGAGGAAACCGTTACCGAGTCGTCGGTGATCTCACGATTCGTGGAGTGACCAAGGAAGTCGTCCTCGACGCCGAGTTTCACGGTGTCGCCAAGGATCCCTGGGGAGGTGTTCGTGCCGGGTTCGAGGCGCGAACGAAGATCAACCGGCATGATTTCGGGGCCAGTTGGAACGTGGCTCTGGAAGCCGGTGGCTGGCTGGTCGGTGACACAGTCGACGTCTTCATCGAGGTCGAGTTGGTGCGCAAGGACGCGGCGTGAGAAGCAAGGGCGGGGGCTTCTTTGCGCCCCCGCTTCGCTTTCGCTGCAGCTCGATGAGCGACAGAGAGGGGGAGAATATGGAGTGGGCCTTTTTGGCTGGTCGAGTGATTTTCGGGCTCTTCTTCGTGATCAACGGCGTCAATCACTTGGCGATGTGGCGAGCGATGAGTGGCTATGCTGCATCCAAAGGAGTTCCAGCCCCGGAGGCCGCGGTCATCATCACCGGGATCATGCTGCTCCTCGGTGGTGCGAGCGTCGCGACCGGGTACCAGCCGGTCATCGGTAATCTCCTTCTCATCATCTTTCTCGTGCCGGTTGCCTTTTGGATGCACAATTTCTGGGCGGAAAGCGATCCCATGATGCGGGCCAATCAGATGGCACACTTCTTGAAGAATCTCGCGCTGGCTGGGGCAGCGCTCGCTTTCCTCGGGGTGCCGACGCCGTGGCCGCTCAGCTTAGGGAGCTGACCGTGACCATCGTCGTCGAGTTCTTTCACGACGTTCTCTGAGCATGGTGCGCCGTGGCGTCGCCACGGTTGCGACGAGTAGCGGCCCGTCATCCTGAGATCCGTTTCGTGCACCGGTGCTTTGCCTTGGCACCGACACCGGAGGCGATCGTCGCGCTCTTCGGCTCGAAGGAACGCGGCAAAGCCGAAATCCTCGAGCACTGGCGGATGGCCAACCGATACGATGACGAGCACCGCTTCCGACCCGACCTGATGGCGACACGACCATTCGATTATCCGTACTCCTTACCTGGTCTCCGTGCCTGCAAGGCAGCCGAAGTGCTCGGTGGCCAAGCTGCGCATTGGGACCTGTTCGATCGAATTCAGCAGGCGCATTTGATCGAATGCCGCAATATTGCCGACGAGACGGTGCTGCGCGAGTGCGCAGCTGACGTCGGCTTGAATGTCCAGGCGTGGGAAGAGGCGTACCGCAGTCAGACTGTCCTCGACGCTGTGCGGGCAGATTTGTCCCGGGCGCGGGAACTCGGTGTCTGGGCGGTGCCGACACTGGTCGCCGCTGGGGAGTATCTCTCGAGCGGTGCGCGCAGCGAAGCGCAGTACGAGGCTTGGTTGCACGCGGTGGAGGAACGGCTGGCTCGCACGTCTCAGTAACGGTGGGTCAGTGCGGCCCGCTCTGTCCACTCTGTCCACGCACTCTCCTTTCCGGCAGTGAGTGCCGACGCGGTCGTTGCTGGAGGTGGTGGGAGGTCGGATGGGTCGTGACGACGGGCATATTGCGTGCGCGAGTCGGCGCAGGTCGCAGACCTGGCGAATCTCGACCTGGTGACCGTTCAGGATCACCCTACCGGACTCGATGTTCATGACATCCTGCACATTGCTTACTGAGCTCGCTGCACACAACGAAATGGGACACTTGGCACATGTAGGAGCCAATCTTCCCTCGGCTCAGCTAGGAGTCCTGGCGCGAGCTGCGGCCAGTCTCGACCGCGTGACGCACCAGCGTCCTCGCGTTAGAGGATCGCGAGGCGGTCGCTGCGTGGGATGCTCTCGAGACCACGGGTGGTTCACGCCCTCACCTCTGAGAGGCAGTCATGGTGCTGAGCGAGGCTTTCGTTCACTCCGGTTGGCTGTCGGACACGTGCGCGATTGGACTCACGGTGACCGGAGGATATCGAGAGGAGCGAGCCGCGAACCGACCCCGGTCCACTCGATCGAGGCCCTGATCGGTAGAGGCTGGCCACGGATGCGATCGTTGCTCGGCAAGAGCTGATGAATGGCTGCCTCCACGCGTCTCTCTGCCGAGGCTTTACGACGTGCGGGGCGCCCAGTCACTGGAGGGGACACGCATCGAGAACTGGGCACATTGCTGTGCAGCGGCGTCCGACGACCGCACGAGCGTTTTCTGGCTCATGCCGAAGCAATGCGGACTACCCGTTCCCGGACGCGCGTTCGCCGTACGCACCACTCCCCAGGTCGATCGAGCGAGTCCGGTTCGCTCGATCCCAGCCAGGATCAATCGATCGTTCGACCGAGCGGTTGCCCGCTTGCCGTATGCTGGACTCGTCCAGCCGTACGATGCCCCCGAGGTCGTCAGCAGACGGTGACGATCCGCAATGGCTTCCAGCCCAGGATGACGCGCGCAGGGGACGAGACCTGAGCGGTCATGCTCGCGCTGAGCCGCTCACGGTGCTGGTGGAACTGCGAACGATGGGTGAGGCGGTCGAGCGGATCGATCCCGCGGCGATCGCTTTCGTACACTGCTGGCAAGACCGGTTCACCAGTCTGTGGTTTTGGCCTGCGGCGTTGGACGAGCCGGATCGAGTGTGCAGCTTCATCGCGCCGCAACTGCAGACACCATACATTGCCTGGACCTCCAACGTTCGCTCCGAGCGCGTTCTCCAGTGCGATCCGGAGGCTGCAGCCGACTCCTCGGCAGCCATAGAGCGATGCGACGATCCGGTGAACGCGTTCCGGCGCGAGTTGGTCGTCATCCTACAACTGCTTAGGTGGAGAAAGAGGAGCAGTGCGCAACTGGAACGGGGGTACCGACGGTGCGTGAGCGAGCGAGCTTGGCCTTCGGACTGAACATCGACCCAGTCATCGATCGTCCATGGGAAGTCGAAGCACTGGCCCAACTCGCAGATACCGCTGGCCTCGCCCTAGTGGCGATGCAAGATCACGCCTACAACCCGCGCTTCGCGGAGACGTGGACAGTCCTGACAGCCGTTGCGCTGCGGACCCAGCGCGTCCATGTTCTGATCAATGTGGCCACACTCGCTCTCCGTCCAGCGCCGATGCTGGCAAAAGCAGCAGCGACCCTCGACCGCTTGACCGGAGGGCGGGTCGAGCTGGGATTGGGATCGGGTGCATTTTGGGACGGCATCGCCGCGATGGGTGGACCCCGTTGGTCGCCAGGTGAGGCGCTGGCAGCGATCGAGGATGCGTTGCGACTCTGCCGGCTCCTGTGGGAGAAGGCGGCGAGCGGTGAGCCGGTCACCTATGAGGGGTCGATCTTTCGCGTCGATCATCTCGCGTTCGGGCCTGCGCCGACTCGCCCGATCCCGCTCTGGGTCGGTGCGATCAAGCCACGAGCGCTCCGACTCGCCGGCGAGCTGGCCGATGGCATCACTGTCTCGACGCCCTACGTTCTCCCAGAACAGTTATCGCAGGTGAACCAGTGGGTGAACGAAGGTGCCGAACGAGCTGGTCGCGACCCTCGCACCATCCGTCGGCTCTATAACCTGCTCGGGGTGCTCGACGTTCCGGGCGGCCGATCTTATCGGGTCACGCGCCCGGGTTTTCTGAGCGGGCCAGCGGAGGCATGGGTAGACGCCATCGCGCGCTTCGTCGAGCTCGGTATGGACACGTTCATCTTTTGGCCGGTAGCCGGCGATTATCTGGCCCAGGCTCGCCACTTCGTCGAGGAGGTGATCCCGCGCGTCTGGGATCGGGTCGGGCTGCCGTGAGTTGCGGCGCACCGTTGCAGCGTGCTCACTCGAGGTCGACCCACAGGAATGCTTCGGCGAGTTCCAACCCTGCTGGTGCGCCAGCCTCGCGGGCGCGCGTGCGTACTCGGGTTTCCAACCCTCCTGGAAAGGCGTTGACTTGACTGGCATGACGGCGGAGCGCAGCGAGCTTCCGTTCGAAAACGGGTGCGATGTCGATGAAGGTATCGGGCCGGTCGGTACCGAAGAGCAGGGCGACTCGAACGGTATGGGGCTCGAGCCCAGCTTCCTGTTGCTCAGGGAAGAAGGTGGCCAAGCGGCTCGCTGGGAAAGCCGCTGCCAGGGCCGCTGCTCCCACCGCGCGGTGATCGGGATGCTGGCGGTAAAGTCGCGTCAGCGGATCGTGTGTCAAGACGATGTCGGGACGAAAACGCCGAATTTCCGCAGTGAGTTGAGCACGCAGGTCGAGCGTATCGAACACTTCACCGTCAGGGAGACGCAAAAACGTCACACCCTGCACGCCGAGTTCTTCAGCGGCAGCGAGCTGTTCGTACTCGCGAACCGTGCTGAAGGGACGAGGATCAGCCCAGTCCTCTGGTAGTCCCTTGTCGCCCGATGTCACGACGACATAGTGGACGATCGTCCCGGCAGCGATCCAGCGGGCGATCACCCCGGCACAAAAGAATTCCGGATCATCGGGATGGGCACCGATCACCAGGACGCGCTGCGCCGCCGGCGGTGCCCCGACATGGCGCAGCAGGACATCGGACATCTCAGTGTCCTCCTCTCGTCGATTCGCCTCGCTGCCTTGTCTGTTGCCAGTGCTCGACGATCTCTTTGGCCAGATCAGCGAGCGCGCGTCGGGTCGCTTCGAAATCCGTCACCTCGCTAGTGAGCAGAACGAGCACAGCCCGTCCGAACGGGGCCCAAAGCAGAGCAGCATCGTGCACATAGCCGGGGAGCGTACCGGTCTTGTTACCGACGATGATCGCTTCTGGCAGACGTGCCGGAATGATGTCTCGAAATTGCTGTGCGCGGAGCAGCCTGCGCAGATCGTCCAACCAATGTCCTTCTGGGACGATGTGACCGAGTTCCAGAGCAGCGAGGAGCGTGGCGAGATCGCGGGCGGTCACCAGATTTTCCGGCTCGCCGGGGTAGGCTGCGCGTCCCCAGAACGGGCGTCGCAGTGCGGTGCCGGTGAGGCCGAGTTCGACGACGAGTTCCTCCATCGCCGCGAAGCCGAGCACGTCGATGAGTGCATTCGTTGCGACATTGTCGCTCACGATCGTCATCAAAACAGCGAGGTCGCGGAGCCTCAGCGGAGGCGGCTCGGCCAACCAGCGCAGGACTCCGCTTCCGGGCACGAGCTGGTCAGATGCGATCCGCACACGGGCTCGCGGATCGAGCTGCTGGCGGGCGAAGGCGCGATAGAGTCTGGCCAGCACCAAGAGCTTGATCGTGCTCGCAGCCGCGACGGGACGGTCGGCGTCATATGCGATTTCGAGATCCTCGTCGAGGTCGCGAAAGAGGAGCATGACGCGAGCAGGCACCTGTCCGATGAGTTGCTCGATCGTGCGCTGCAGCATCGGGCGTTCCCCGCTGCTCCCCGCCCTCGGCACGCATGGCAGATATACGCCGGTGAAGGACCGGCGATATCTCGTGGGAGGCGAGCCGTGCGTGTCCGAGCGGTGACCGTCGGGTGGACGACCAGCTGGAACGGTGGGCGGATCAGGGGTGGAGAAGAGCTCGGTCGCGTCGTCGAGCGGGTGCGTGCTGGCTGTGTCGAGAGCGGTCTCGAGCTGCAATCGGTACGGCTGGCCACGCAGCCGTTTCCGACGATCGTCGCTCCGGGGGAGACGGGAGCGCTGGCGAGCGCCCTGTGTCGGCTGGCGGAGGCGTGGGGTTTCGACTATGTCTCGATAGGGCCAGTCCGTCCTCGGGAGCTTGCCTGGTGTCCGGGTCTGCTCGAGGCAGTGGTGGCTGAGGAACGCCTTTTCGCGGCACTCGCAGTGACCGACGAAGAGGGGACGCTCTCCTTGCCAGCAGTCCGCTGGGCCGCCGAGATCATCGCAGCACTCGCTCGCCGAACACCGGGAGGTCTAGGCAATTTACGTTTCGCGGCGCTGGCACTCTGCCCACCCGGAATCCCGTTCTTCCCGGCAGCGTACCATGACGGTGGACCGCTCGCGTTATCGGTCGCATGGGAAGCGGCGGACGAGGCCGGCGAGGCCTTCGCCGGCGCGCAGTCATTGGCTGAGGCTGAGCGTCGGTTGCGTGAGCGCTTGACGGCCCGGGTGCGCCGACTCGTCGCTGTCGCGGAACGAATGGCGGGCGAGGTGGGGGCGCGCTTTCTCGGCATCGACCTCTCCCTGGCACCGCACCCGGAGATCACGCGCAGTATCGCTGGCGCGATCGAGCGGCTCGGTGTCCAGCCCTTCGGGGGAGTGGGAACGCTGACGGTGATCGCGTCACTGACACGGGTCCTGCGCGACATTCCGGTGCCGCGCACCGGGTTCTGTGGCGTGATGTTGCCGGTTCTCGAAGACGGGGTACTCGGGATGCGAGCGGGCGGTGATCCGGTTTCGCTGCCGTTTTTGCTCGCTGCGGCTGCGGTCTGTGGCGTCGGGCTCGATGTCGTTCCCTTGCCCGGTGAGACGACGGTCGAGCAGCTCGCCGCGATCGTTCTCGATACTGCGACGCTGGCTATCCGTTTGGGGAAACCACTGACTACTCGTCTCATGCCTGTGCCAGGAAAGAGAGCTGGAGAACTCGTCCAGTTCGATTTTCCGTATTTTGCGCCGGCCCGCGTTCTTCCGGTATTGGGGACGATTCCGAGCAGCTGGTTCGCTCTGATGGATGAACAGAACACTCAGGGAGAGTGAGCCGGAAGAAAAAGGGTGGATAGGAGGACTTGCGTGAAATGCAGTGTGAGAGTATGATTCGTGTGTTGATCATGAGGATCGGTATTTCGGGAGGAAGCGATGGCGCGGATCGTCATCACGATCGAGGGAGACTCGCAAGAGATCGGGGCGATTCAGGAAGTGCTGCAACGACTCGCTGGACTGACGACAGGAGAGTTCGAGGTCAGTGAGAGCATGCGGCCACTCGGTGAGCGCGAACCGTGGACGTTCGAAGAGTTCCGCCAATTCTGGAGCCGCCTGCAGGACGGCGCGCGGCAGATTCTCGCGGAGATCGCCAAGCGTCCTGAGGGGTACCCGATGGTGGAACTCGAGCGGGCACTCGGGGTACCGGCCCGTGTCATCGGCGGGCGACTCAGTTCGGTTGGCCACGCGATGCGGCGTTTCCCACACAAAGAGGATCCGGTCGAGTTTCGGACGGGTGGAGACGAAGCTCCAGGCCGGCGAATCTACTTCATGAAGCCGGAGGTCGCGCGCATGATCCGGCGACTGGTGAGTGAGGGAGTCAGCGCCGACGGTGCCGAGTCCTGAAGAGATCGGCGCTCGAGAAAGGCGGGGAGGTGCACACCAACGTGCCTCCCCGTTTCTCGTCCGGAATGCCAGGTTTCGGTTGTGGCCAGCTCGCGATGCAGCGAGCGCTCGTCAGCCCTTTGACGATGCACTCGTCGCGTGTTATCGTCGCCGAGCGAGTCGTGGTGAGCGATCGCGAGTCTGAGTGAACCCAACGGAGGAGAGAGGGAGCACATGGCCCAGAGCTCGGTCCTCGGCTATCCCCGAATCGGCAAGCAGCGTGAACTGAAGCGGGCCCTCGAGCGCTACTGGGCCGGTCAGGCTGATGCAGCGGCCTTACAAGAGACGGCTCGGGCAGTCCGCGAAGCAGCGTGGCGCGTGCAGCTTCAGGCCGGGATCGATCAGATTCCATGTAACGATTTCAGCCTCTACGACCATGTCCTGGATGCGATCTGTCTGGTCGGGCTCGTGCCGTCCCGGTTCGGCTCGGCCGAGCCAGAGGTCAGTCTGCCGACCTACTTCGCCATGGCGCGGGGGGCACCGGGTGTTCCAGCGCTCGAGTTGACGAAGTGGTTCGATACCAACTACCACTATCTCGTACCGGAATTCGATGCACCCGGCCCCCGTCTGGCCAGCGCCAAGCCCTTCCTCGAGTTCGCCGAGGCGACGACGCTCTTGGGACGACCGGCCAAGCCGGTTTTGCTGGGTCCGGTTTCGCTGTTGCTCCTCGGCAAGTATCACCAGCGGCCGTTGCGCGAGCACCTGGAGCAGTTGCTCCCGATCTACCAGGAGGTCTTGGAGCGGCTCGCACAAGCTGGCGCCGAGTGGGTCCAGATGGACGAGCCGGTTCTCGTGCAGGATCGCAGCGACGAAGAGTTGCAGCTGCTCCGGGCAGCCTATCGCGTGCTCGGCGAGGCGAGCGCTCGTCCGAAGCTGATGCTGCAGACCTACTACGGCAGTCTCGACGATGCGAGTTGGGATGTCGTTATGAGTCTGCCGGTCGAAGGGATCGGCTTGGACTTCATCCGGGACGACGGCAACCGAGCTTTGCTCAACCGGCACGGCTTTCCGCAGGGGAAAGTGATCGGCGCCGGGGTCGTGAACGGGCGCAACATTTGGCGCACGAATCTCGTGGAAGCGCTCGAGAAGCTGGAAGAGATCGCCGAGCATGTGGAACCGGCCCGCATCTGGGTGCAGCCGTCCTGCACGCTGTTGCATCTCCCGCACGACGTGCGACTGGAAACCAAGCTCCCGGCTGCGGTGCGCGCATTGCTGGCGTTCGCCGAGCAACGACTGGAAGAGTTGGTGATCTTGACGCGCGCACTCAACGAGGGACGTGCGGCGATCCTGGAAGAGCTCGAGCAGAACGCGGAGGCGTTCCGCCTGGCGCTGGACGAGGTTCGCGTCTACCGGCGCGACGTCCGCGAACGACTGGCCGCGCTCACCGAGGACGACTTCCGGCGTCGGTCGCCGTACGAGCTGCGTGAACCGCTCCAGCGAGCGCGATTCCAACTTCCCCTCTTTCCGACGACGACGATCGGCAGCTTCCCGCAAACGCCGGACGTCCGCCAGGCTCGTGCACGCTGGCGTGCCGGCAAGCTCTCGGATGAGGACTATTGGGGGTTCATTCGCGAGCGGATCGCCGAGGTCATCCGGCGTCAGGAGGAGATCGGGCTGGATGTCCTGGTGCACGGCGAGTACGAGCGTGCCGACATGGTGGAGTACTTCGCCGAGCAACTGGAAGGTTTCGTCCTGACCGAGCATGGCTGGGTGCAGTCGTATGGCAGCCGCGTGGTGAGACCGCCGATCATCTTCGGCGATGTGGCGCGGCCACGACCGATGACAGTGGACGTGAGTCGGTATGCACAGTCGCTCACCGGGAAACCGGTCAAAGGCATGCTGACCGGTCCGGTGACGATCCTGAACTGGTCGTTCGTCCGCGAAGATATCCCGCGCCGTGAGGTCGCCTACCAGATCGCGCTGGCGCTGCGCGACGAAGTCCGTGACCTGGAGGCTGCCGGAATCAGCATGATCCAGATCGACGAGCCGGCACTCCGGGAGGGGCTGCCCTTGCGTCGAGCGGACTGGTCGGAGTATCTCGAGTGGGCCGTGCGCGCCTTCCGCTTGGCGAGTTCGGGTGTTCGCGACGAGACGCAGATCCACTCGCACATGTGCTATAGCGAGTTCAACGACATCATCGAGGCGATCGACGCGCTCGATGCGGATGTCATCTCGATCGAGAACAGCCGGAGTCGGGGAGAGCTCCTGCAGGCTTTCCAGGAGTACCGCTACCCGCGGCAGATCGGTCCGGGTGTCTACGACGTCCACTCCGCGCGGATCCCGAGCGTCGAGGAGATGCTCGAGCTGCTCGAGCGCGCGCTCGCCTTCCTGCGACCGGAGCAACTGTGGGTCAATCCGGACTGCGGGCTCAAGACCCGGCGTCCGGAGGAGGTTTGGCCATCGCTCAGCAACATGGTCGAAGCCGCGCGGCGACTCCGTGCGCGCTTCGCAGCGCCGGTTCGGTGAAAGGGAGGGACGTGGATTGGGGGCGATGATGGGCCGAGCAGTCGATACGCGTTCGCTCCCCGCCTTGCCGTTCGGCGCATTCACCTTGCGGCCCTTCACCGGCGATCGGCTCATGCTCGTTCGCGTGGAGGCACCACGCGGAGCGAAGACGCCGCCGCATGCCCACCCGCACGAACAGATGTGTCTCGTCATCAGTGGCCGGCTGCGCTTCCGCATCGGTGACGAGGAGCGGGTGCTCGGCCCGTTCGAGGCGATCCATATCCCTTCGGGTGCGGAACACGAGGCAGAGGCGCTCGACGCGGTCGTCTTTTACGATATCTTCCATCCGGTTCGGGAGGACTATCTGGAACTGCTCGCTCCGTCCGACGAGCGCGCCTGAGGAGCGAGGAGCAGCCGAGCGGTCGGCTGACTCCTGGCGGCAGGCTCGCAGGCGAGCGGACTCGATCGCGGGCGCGAGACCCTGGGGATGTCACGAGTCACTCTGCATCGTCGCGGCGCAGAGCATCGCTGCGTCCGGCTGGTGCTGCGCTCCGGGGACGCGGGTCGCAGCGGCGGGCCTTCGACTGCGCTCGTCACTCGCGCCGGGGGCACCGGTGTGCGGTCGGGTGCGGCGCATGTCGGTGTCTCCGGCGCGGTCCAGCGAGGTACCCGGCCTCGCTGATCGAGCGGCAGGACGCTGCAGAGGGCGAGCGGAGGCTCCGGGTTCGACCGGACCGCTGCGAGCGCGGTTCGACGACGGGGGCTGGCCGGCATGAGCCGCGAGCGAACTGCCCGGGACGGGAACACCTGTGTTCTCGTGCCGAGGCCAGACTGACGATGACGGTCGGTCCGGACGAGCGCAAGGAGGAGGTCAGATGGACGACATCAGCTTCTATGAGAGGTTCGATGATGGTTATTACGAATGCCTCTACCAGGAAGCATACCGCGGCTGGTACGACAACGAGGGTTATTTCGAGGCAGAGCTCGGTGATCTCAGCTATTGGGCGTGCTGGTTCGGCTCCCTCGTCGATTTGGATGAGCTGGAGACGCTGTCCGAGGACTCTTGGGAGTATTTGCGAAAGGAAGCTCCTGATCTCGGGATGTGCCGGTTCGTCTACCACTTCGGCTCGCTCGGGAAGTACGGTTACGAGCTCGCGCGCGAACTCGGCGTCGAAAAGTGGCTCGATCTCGCGTGCGCCGATCCGGGTGAACCGGTTCCCGGCCATGCCGGAATGTGGCTCGGGATCGACGAGCCCCTCGGTTGCGACTGGGTGCGCGAGTCGTTGGGAATCGTCTATAAGCCAAGTGTGCAGACAGGGATCGGCGAAAAGCTCGGGCTCACCGTTGAGGAGACCCGCGGGTGCTGGCTCTGGACCAAGCGGGCGATGCAGGCACTGTCCAAGCTGGCTAGGCCAGTGGAAGCCGCTGGCTGTCTGCTCGAGGGCATCATCACCGCGGACCCCAGGTTGGAGCGCGAACTCGGGCGCCCGCTCTGGAACATCGAGGAGGACTGGAGGCGGGAGGAAGTCGGTTACGAGACGGTCGTCAGCGTGGTCGAGACGATGATCGAGGCGATCCGCTCGGTCGACCGCTACGCCATTCTCCGGCATCTCTTGTCGTACTTCGAGGACTACCGGGACTTTCTCGTCAAAGTGTCGCTCGGACAGATCGAGAACCCGGGTGAGCGCGCCCTGATTCCGCAGAGTGGCGAGCAGTTAGTGGCTGCCGCTCTGAAGATGGACGATCGCTACATTGAGTTCGCCTACCGACGCTACAGCCCGAAGGGATGGTGAGCGCAACGCTCACCGTCCGCGCCGGACTAGTCGGATCCGTACCGTCACGAGCGGCCGCCAGCCGGTGCGAGCGCCGGGCGCCGCAGGGCAGCGGCCGGGATCGACCAGCAGAGCACGAGGGCAGCGGCCAATGCCAGTGCAGTGAGGCCGAGCGCTGCCTGCAGGCCGATCCGGTCAGCGACCCATCCCGTCACCGGTGCACCGATCCCGCCGGTGACGAAGCCCATGCCGAGGATGAATCCGGATGCGACGCCGGCGCGACCAGGCAGCAAGCGCTGTGCAGCGACCAGGGTGACGGAGACGGAGGCATCGGCCACGAGACCGAAGCTGGCTGCAGCGAACAGACCGACTGGACTGGTCGTGGCAGCGAACGCCAGCAGGGCAGGGATCGCGAGTCCCAACGAGCCCAGCAGGACGCGCCAGGAGCCGAGGCGGTCAGCCAGGAAACCGCCGAGGAGAGTCCCGGCGGCTCCACTGGCGACGATGACGGTCGCGACGACCCCGTAAAGCACGTCGTAACCGAGTTCGCGATACCAGACCGGGGCGAAGGTGGCGACGGTCATGAAGGCCCAGCTGCGCAACATGACCACAGCGAGGATCGGGAGGAGCGCTCGCCAAGCGATCGCCTGACGAGTCGCGCTGTTGCTCTGCCGGCCCGACGGCGGGAGCGACTCAGCGAACTGACCGAGTCCCCAGCGGACGAGTCCCGCGGCGAGGAGCCCGATCGGGACAGCGATGAGCGTGCCCGCGAGCCCGAAGGCGCGGAAGAGGATCACCCCAGCCAACGGGCCGAGTGCATAGCCGATGGTGCCGCTCACGGTATAGATCGACATCGTCGTGTTCCGCTGGTGCTCCTGAGCGAGCGCCGCGGCCCGCGATGCACCGATCGGGTGGTACGCGCCCGATCCGAACCCGGCCAGGAAGGCGAACGGGTAAAGCAGTTCCGGGCGGCGGACGAAACCGTACAGGCCGAGGAAAATGCCGGACCAGAGGAGACTGAGCGGCGCGAGCCACCGCACACCCCAGCGATCCGCCAGGTAACCGAAAAACGGCTGAGTCAGGGAAACGGCCGCGGTATAAGCCAGGGCGAGGGTACCGATCTGGCGGTAATCGAGGCCGAGTTCGCCCGCGAGCAGTGGATAAAGGGCCGGCAGGAGCCCGCTCATGAAATCGACGCTGAAATGGCCGAGCATGAAGGTCGCCAGTCGTGCTCGCTCTCCCGCGCGACGCCCGCGTTCCATCCTTCCCTCCCGTGCCTCATCCTAGCGCACGCGACGACGCTCGCGTACAGGCTGGAGCAGCGAGCACGCACGCGCTTGGTTCTGCCATGGGGCTGGTACGGGCTGAGTCCGGTTGCGACGCGCATGTCGCTGATCCTGCGCGCTACCAGGTACGCGGTGGCTTCTCGATGCAGCACCCGCGTCGGCGCGTCGGTCGGCGCGAGTGATGAGTAACCCGCTCTGCCCACGCTGACAATCGAGCCTGATCGCGCGGCCGGAACGATCGGTCGTGGGCTGATCGGTGTGGCACGAACGCCATCGTTTCCCGTCGTCGTCAGAGGCGCGCTCGTCGCCGTGGGCGCGACGGCTGATCGTGACACTCGCTGTGGTGCCAGGAGGCCACCGTGGTGCGCCGTTTCTCCCAGGCTCGTTGCACGCTGTCCGCGAACGCGCGAAAAACGATCTCGGATGCAGGGTCGAGGAGAGCGAAGGGAGACGGCGAATGACCAGTTCGGTGCGCAACCGACCGCTTCGGATCGGTATCCTGGTCCCGCAAGGGGAATATCGCTGGAACGGGCGTCTTCCGCGCTGGAGCGATCTCGAGGCGATGGCACGCCTCGCCGAGGAGATCGGGCTCGACTCGCTCTGGGTCGTCGATCATCTCCTCTACCGCACGCCGGATGGGGAACCTGAAGGCATTTGGGAATGCTGGTCGCTCCTTTCCGCCTTCGCCGCGGTCACGAAACGGATCACGCTGGGAACACTCGTTCTCTGCACCAACTGGCGCAATCCGGCACTGATCGCCAAGATGGCGGAAACGGTCGACGAGATTTCGGGTGGTCGACTGATCCTCGGGTTGGGAGCCGGGAACACGGAGTCGGAATTTCGCCGCTTCGGTTTTCCCTGGGATCGACGAGTCAGTCGGTTCGCCGAAGCGCTGGCGATCGTCCACGGTCTGCTGCGCAACGGTTGGATCGACTACGAGGGGGAATTCTACACAGTGCACGACTGCTTGCTGCGACCGCGTGGTCCACGCCCTCAGGGGCCACCCATCCTGGTCGGTGGGAACGGGCCGAGGGTCCTTCGACTGGCTGCCCAATATGCCGATATCTGGAATACCTACTATGATTTCACGGGAAACCGAGCGAGCGGGCTCGGGCCGCAGATCGAGGCGTTTCGAGCCGCCTGTCGGGATGTCGGGCGGGACTGGTCGAGCGTGACGCTCTCGGCCTCCGCGTTGGTCGCCTTCCCCGGCCACGGCCGGATCTATGGTGTGGTCGCCGATCCGGTGCGCGGCACGCCGGAGGAGATCGCCGAGGAGTTTCGCGCGTACGCTCGTGCCGGAATCCACCATCTCCAGCTGCGGATCGAGCCGAATACGCTGGAAGGACTGGAGCAGCTGGGTCGCGTTTTGGAGGTGCTCGACCGCACCGAGTGAATCGCCGAGGGTCGGTGCGGCTGTTCACCGGGTATGCCAGCTCACCGGTGACCGCGCGGTCGTGCTCGTGCGTCCGCGCGACGAGTCGGCTCGCCTATCGACGGTTCTCGCGATGGTGCGACGACGGTGCCTGCTGGCGGAGGACACGCGGGAGCCAGCGGGAACGGCGCCGGATCGCGAGCGCGCTGAGCACGGCGAGCCCGAGTGCGGCCAGCACGATGACCACTGTCGTGTAACGATCGACCCAGTCGGCAACGAGTTCCCAGTTCTCGCCCAGTAGCCAGCCGCTCCCGATCAGGGCCGTGTTCCACGCCGCGCTCCCGACGATCGTCAGGACGCTGAAACGCCAGAAGGGCATGCGGAAGGTACCGGCCGGAACCGACACGACGCTGCGGGCGACCGGCACGAGCCGACCCCCGAGCACGACGAGCGATCCCCAGCGGAGGAACCAGCGATCGGCTGAGGCGACCGTCGCGGGATCGAGGCGCAACCATGCTCCGAAACGGAGGAGCGCGCTCCGGCCGCCGAACCGTCCGACCGCATAGAGAAGCGTCGCCGCAGTGTAGGAGCCCAGCGTCGCGACGACGAGAGCGAGGCGGACGTCCAGGTAGCCTCGTCCGGCGAGGAACCCGGCGAGCGGCAACACCACTTCGGACGGGATCGGTGGGAAAATCGTCTCAGCGACGAGGAGCAGAAAGAGACCGAGGTAGCCCAGAGCGATCAGCGTCTCGGTGACCCACTGTTGCACGCTCGCGAGCGCTCCTTCCTGGGACGGGTTCGAGAGAGTGACCGTTCCGGCCAGGTCACGCCTCCGGACTGCCCTTGAACAAGCATAGGGAACAGCCTGCTTCGCTGCATCCTCTCTTTCGGGCCGCGGCTCGCTGGCGACCGATCCATCGGCTTCGACTCGGGTATTCGGAAGGCAGCGAGTCGCCCGGTCGCCACGACACCGTAAATGACCGTCGCTGCCGGAGAGTCCGCTGTGCTCGGGCGCGATGACCGTGTCGCGAGCTTCGCGGTGTCTCAGCCGAGCAGCCGCGGAGACACGATACCGCGAGTGGCGTCATGCTTCCCAGTCGAGTTCGCGCTCCTCCTCGATCTTGGCGGGATCGAGTTCCACGCCCATACCGGGCTGGGTCGGAACGCGGATGATGCCGTTCACCGGCTGTACCGGCTCGCGGAAAAAGAACTGCAGGAGTTCGTTCCACTTGAGCAGATACTCGACCCACGGCGCGACCGGTTCAGGAAGCGCGGCGAGCAGTTGGACTGTCGCTGGTACCGAGTGCCCGTGGGGGATCAGCGGGATACCGTAGGAGGAGGCGAGCGCAGCGATCTTGACCGTCTCGCTGAGGCCACCTGCCCAGTAAATGTCCGGTTGCAGGACGTCGAGCGCGCCGCGCATCAGCCAGGGAAGGAATCCCCAGCGCGTGTACTCGTGCTCGCCGCCGGCGATGGGGATCGAACTCCGGGCGCGCAGCGCGACGTAGGCCTCGAGTTGATCCGGCAGGAACGGCTCCTCGATCCAGCGCAGCCGCAGCGGCGCGAGTTCCTGAATCGCGGCCACGGCGAATGGCCAGTCCCAGCTCATCCAGGCGTCGAGCATGAGTTCGACGTCATCGCCGACGGCGGCGCGCAGGGCGGCGAAGAGCGCGACCGTTCGCCGCAGCCGAGTCCGTGGGTCGCTGGACGGCCAGCGCGGAAACCACTTCTGGGCGCGAAACCCCTGGGCGACGAGCTGGCGCGCCAGCGCGGTGGCTCGCTCGAGTTCCAGCGAGTAGCCGAGCGTGCTGGCGTAGACGGGCAGCTCGGTCCGCACGGGACCACCGAGCAATCGATACACGGGATCACCGTTCCAGCGACCGCGCAGATCCCACAGGGCACAGTCGATGGCCGAAATCGCCATCATGACGACGCCCTTGCGACCGTGCACCTGCCAGCGATAGAGCTCGTCCCAGATGCGCTCGATCGCGAGCGGGTCGGCACCCAGGAGGCGAGGTCGCAACTGAATACCGATGACGCGCGCGACATCGCGGGTGAGTGGGCCGGCGAGACCGGTGACTCCCTCGTCGCTCTCGATCTCGAGAAAGATCTGGCGGAGCCGGTACGGGCCGGGACCCTCCTGTTCGGGAAGCCACCACTCGCGCGGATCGGCGCGATGCTCCGGGTAAATATCGAGCGGGCGACTCAGTCGTTCCTCCCAGAACGACCCAGTGTACGGGAACGTGCCGACGACTTCGCGCAGGCGAACAGCCGTGATCCGCATGCCGGTGCTCCTATCCATCCAGGAGCTCGATGATCCGCTGTGCGACCTGCTCGGTCGTGGCTGTGCCTCCGAGATCGGGGGTGAGCACCTTCCCCTCGTCGGTGAGCCGCTCGATCGCGCGCTGGATGCGTCGGGCAGCGTCGGTCAGCCCGAGGTGCTCGAGCATCATCGCACCGGCCCACACGGTGCCGATCGGGTTCGCGATACCACGACCGGCGATATCTGGAGCGCTGCCGTGCACCGGTTCGAAGAGCGAGGGCACCCCGGGTGCGGCAGCCAGGTTCGCACTCGGTGCGAGGCCGAGGCTCCCCATCAAGGCAGCACCGAGATCGGTGAGGATGTCGGCGAAGAGATTGCTCCCTACGGCAACGTCGAAGCGTTCCGGTGCGCGGACCATGAGTGCGGCCGCAGCGTCGACGAGCAGCGAGGTGACCGAGACATCGGGATAGTCGCGGGCGACTTCTTGGACGACCTCGTCCCAGAGGACCATGCCGAAGCGCTGCGCGTTGCTCTTGGTGATACTCGTCAGGTGCTTGCGCCGGGAACGCGCCAACTCGAAAGCGAACCGGACCACCCGCTCCACGTTGAAGCGCGAGAAGACGCTGGTCTCCAGCGCAACCTCATGTGGCGTGCCGACGTGGATGCGACCGCCTACCCCGGCGTACTCACCCTCGGTATTCTCTCGGACAAAAATCATATCGATGTCTTCGGGACCCTTGTCCCGCAGTGGGCCGCGGATACCCGGGAGCAGACGGATCGGTCGGACGTTGACGAAGAGATCGAGTTGCTTGCGGATCGGGAGCAGGAGTCCCCACAGCGTCACGTGGTCGGGAACATGGGGAGGGTCGCCGACCGCTCCAAAGTAGATCGCATCGAAACGCCGGAGCTGCTCGACGCCGTCCGGCGGCATGAGCGCACCCGTCTGGCGGTAAAAGTCGGATCCCCACGGGAAGAGGTGCCAGTCGAGTTGAGCCTCCTGCGCGACGGCAGCTTCCAGGACACGTTGACCTGCCGGAATCACCTCCTTGCCGACGCCGTCGCCGGGGATGACAGCGATGCGAAACCGCTGCATACAGCCTCCTCGTGTGCGTCCGATATCCCCCGAGGCGCGTGTTCCTCGTCGGCCGCATCATACCCAGCGTCGAGTCGATTGGGAACGAAGACATTTCAGCTCATGCTGGCGATCGCGCGGCGGAACGCGTCGGCTGCTTCCTCGCTGCGGACGACGAAGACGACCCGCTCCGGCAACGTTGCTCCGCTCCTCGCATGGTCACGAACAGCACGGATCATCGCGGCCGCACAGGTGGTGAGATCGAGGCCGCCGACTCCTGTTCCGAGTGCCGGGAAGGCAACGGATCGCAGGGAACGCTCAGCGCACCGCGTGAGTGCTGCGCGCGTGGCAGCGTAGACGGTCTCCGGCGTAGCGGGAATCATGGCTCCGCGTTCGTCGTAACCCATCGCAGCAGCATGGATGACTGCTGCGAAGGGGAGCCGTCCCGCCGTCGTCACGACGGCTTCCCCGACCGAGATCGGCCCTTGGGCGACTGCTTCGCGCTCGATCTCCTCGCCGCCCGCCCGCTTGATCGCTCCGGCGACGCCGCTGCCCATCCACAAATAATTATTAGCCGCGTTCACGATCGCTTCCGTCTCGACTGCCGTGATGTCGCCAACCTGGACCTCGAGAAGCGGTGCCGCCATGCCGCCACCTCCTGATCGAAAACGAGTCGAGTCGGTCATCGCCCGTATCCTATCCTGTCTGCTGGGTCGGGAGAGATTCACCTGCAAGCCCGAGGCCGTACCGACCGCGGTCACGTGACTTCTGGACAAGATACTCGGTTCATGCCTGAATACATCGGTGGTGGGGCGATGCCTGCGCGAAGGGAGGCGAGCGTGGACTTCTCTCTCACGGCGGAGCAGCGTGTACTCCAGGAGCGAGCGCGGCGATTCGCGGAAACGGTCGTGAAGCCGGCAGCAGCATATTACGACCAGGAGGAACGGCATCCGCACGAGTTGATCGTACGCGCTCGCGCGGAGGGATTGACCGAAATCACGATCCCGCGGGAGTACGGCGGGCGCGGTCTCGGGGTGCTGGAACTCGTCCTCGTCGCTGAAGAACTGGCCTGGGCATGTGCGGGATTCACCGCTGCGGCCTGCTCGAGTTGCCTGGCAGGCGAGCCGATCCTCATCGGGGGAAGCGAGGAACAGAAGCGACGATGGCTTCCGCGCTTGGCGGCGGGTGAGTATGCGAGTTTCGCCTTGACGGAGCCGGACGCGGGTTCCGATGTCGCAGCGCTCGCTACCCGCGCCGAGCGACGCGGTGACGTCTATGTCCTCAATGGTCACAAGCGGTGGATCGGCAATGCACCCATCGCGAGTTTCTTCGTCGTCTTCGCCAAGACCGATCCGCAAGCTGGGCACAACGGGATCAGCGTCTTCGTGGTCGAGCGCGAGTCGACAGGCATCGTCACGCGACCACTCCGCAAGCTGGGGCAGCGAGCGATCTCCAACGGGGAAATCGAGTTCCACGACGTGGTTGTCCCAGCCGACCAACGGATCGGTCGTGAGGGTGACGGGTTCGCGATCGCGATGCGGACTCTGCGCCGAACGCGCCCGATGGTCGCAGCGTTCGGCGCAGGGATCATCCGACGCTGCCTCGACGAGTCGCTGGCGTATGCACAGCAGCGCCGCACGATGGGACAACCGATCATCCGCCACCAGGCTATCGGTCACAAGTTAGCTGAAATGAAGATTCGCTTGGAGGCCGCACGGCAGCTGACCTTCCTGGCTGCCTGGTTGGCGGATCAGGGGGAGGACAACACGATGGCAGCTGCTGTCGCCAAGGCGTTCGCTGCCGACAGCGCGATGTGGGCGGCGACCGAAGCAGTACAGGTGTTCGGTGGGAACGGTTACAGTCCTGACTATCCGGTCGAGAAACTGTTCCGCGATGCCAAACTCTTGCAAATCTACGAGGGGACCAGCGAGATTCAACGCAATATCATGGTGCGCGAGCTCGTTCGCCGGTCTCGCGGGAAGGATCGGCGCACTGGCGAAGAACGGCTCGAGTTAGGGGAGCAGTCACCGGCGCCGCCCGGTCGCCCGTGATCGGTGGGTTACCCGCAGCGCACGCATGACCACACCGATTCCATCGGCACAGCGTGCCGCCGGGAGAAATGATCGACTCACTCATCCGGGGGATAGAACGATGCCCGAGCAGTGGATGTTGCGCTGTCACGACTGTGGATGGAGCAGTTCACTCGCAGTGACGGTCTGGCGCTGCCCGGCGTGCGGGGGGCTCCTCCGGCTGCAGTCGGACGTGCGGTTGGAACGACGAACCGTCCGGCAAGACGATCCGACACTCTGGCGGTATGCTGCTTGCCTGCCGGTACCGCGACCAGCGCGGTCGCTCGGTGAGGGGATGACGCCGCTCGTTGCGGGGGAGTTGGAGGGACGACCGGTTCTCTTCAAATTGGATTTCCTGCTCCCGACCGGCTCCTTCAAGGATCGGGGGGCCAGCGTGCTGGTGGCGGCTTTGGTAGCAGCCGGTGTGCGGGCGCTCGCGGTCGATTCGTCCGGCAATGCCGCGGCGGCCTTCGCAGCGTATGCTGCACTCCATGGCGTGGAGGCCCTGGTCTTCGCGCCGGCTCGTACCTCGCCGGCCAAGCTCGCCCAGGCGCGTGCCTACGGTGCGAAGGTAGAACTCATCGAGGGCTCGCGCGAAGCGGTCGCTCGCGCTGCCCAGCAGGCAGCCGAGCAGCCAGGAGTGGCCTATGCCAGTCACAACTGGCATCCGCTGTTCGTCGAGGGGACGAAGACCTGGCTCCTGGAAGTCTGGGAACAACTCGGCTACTGCTGGCCGGCTGCTTGTTTCTTCCCGGTGGGAGGCGGGAGCATTCTCGCCGGTGCGGCCCTGGCTGCGCATGCGCTCGGGGAACGCGGACCCCTGCTCGTGGCGGCGCAGCCGGAGGCGTGCGCGCCGCTCGCCTGCGCTTGGACACAGCCGGGGCGTCAACTGGAAGCAGTCGAGCCTGGTCCGACGATCGCTGAGGGAGCGCGGATCGCGGCACCACCCCGTGGGTCGCTCTTGCTGACCATGCTCGAGGAGAGCGGTGGCTGGCCGGAGGCGATCTCGGAACAGGAATTGATCGAGACGACGCGCCAGCTGTGGCGACACGGCCTGTATGTCGAGCCGACCGCTGCGCTCGGGGCCGCAGCCTTCCGCCGGGCCGTCCGGCGCGGGTGGGAACCCAATGGCCCGGTCGTCATCGTGCTGACCGGGAGCGGGCTCAAAGCGAGCAGTGTGGTCGAGCAGCTTTTAGAGACGTCATGAGGACTGTTTCAGGACACCCCTCCGGCGCGTGATCCCGCGGGAAAATGGAAAAACCCGTCGCGGAGCATCAGCTCGAACCCGACTGGGCGACTAGGCGGGGAACGACAAAAAACGCGGTTCCGACGAGCCTCCCGGTTCCCGCTCGCTCCGTGAGCCGCGACGAGGTTTCACCTCCTCACTCGGCGCCGGATTCGGCGATCAGCGCGCACGTTCCAGGGCCGTGCACGCCTTCGTCCGATCCGGTTGTCCGGAACGGTCACCCAGCCTTCGCCGGGTGCCTCCGAGCGGGTCGTTGCCGACTCCTCGGAACCGCACCCTCAGTACACCACATCCGTGTCCCTTTGTCAAGGGGGTACGGCAGGGTTTTCCGAGCGAGCGTCAGCCGCGCGCTTGCTCGCCCGTCCGCGGCGCCCGACGTGCGGAAGACACAGTCCTGCTGGAACGATCACCGTTCGAGTGGACGCCCAGCCGTGCGACCAGGTCGATCGGTCACGTCCGATGGCCGCTACTTGGAGCCTGCGCTCACGGACTACAGCGGAACGTCCGGATGTGCGCCAGCACGGCCTGGAGGTCGGGTTCGGACAGTAAGCTGACCGGATAGGCGGGCATACCCTCGTCGGTGCCCTCGCGGATAGTGCGGACGGCGCGCCGATCCGTTGCCCGCAGCTGGAGCCGGCCTGGGGCGTTGCCTCCTATGCCGTGGCAGTTGCTGCAGCCGAGCGCGACGAAGAGGGCTGCCCCCCGTGCGACTGCGTTACCAGTCGGATCGGCCCGAGCGAGTTCGGCACTGGACGGTTGCGGGACAGAGGGAAGCGCGCCGCTCGCACCAGAACCCACGCTGCGGAGATAGGCGACGACGGCCCAGATCTGCTCCTCGCTGAGACGATCCTGGAAGCCAGGCATGCCGGTGAAACTCAGACCGTTCGCGATGATCCAGTAGAGTTCGGCATCGCTCCGAGCCTGGGTGTCGGCGTCGTTCAGGGCGCTTGCCGGTGGGTAGGTAAGCGCGCCCAGCCACCCCTTCCCGTCAGCGTCCGCCCCGTGGCACTGCGAGCAGGCACCGAGATAGACGATCCGCCCGTGTTCGACTGCCCGTGCCCCGCTCAGCGGGCGCGACGGGACGTCCTGTGCTCCTCGGGCGGCCGCACGATCGACGAGGGTCCGTGCCAGGCGACGCTCGCCTGGGAGATCGCTCCGATGAGCCAACAACCGTGGCGCGAGTACCCATCCGGCGATGCCGAGGAGGAGGAGCGTCGAGAGCATCCCAGCGGTGAACCAGCCGATGCGGCCGATCCACCGCTGGCGAATCGTTCGCTGCGTCTTTCCGCTTGCGACCCGGTCCACCGTACGACTCCATGGTCCACCAGCGACGACTGATCGCGACGAGCATAGCCGACGGTCGGTAAACACAGGGTAAACGTGCATCGAGCGTCGGCGAACACGGTGCGGTGCATGGCTGTCCCTTGCGCGGTATCATGGAGCGATCCACCGTGAGTGCCCGAGCGGAGTGTCCGCATGCTGCTCGATGATGCTGACCTGGGGCGCCGACCACCGCGAAAGAGCGCTGTCCAGGCATTCGCTGGCTGGCGCGCTACGGTCGCGCTCGTCACCTCGGTACTCTGGCCGGGAGCAGGTCACTGGATCGTCGGGCGCCGGTGGCGCGGGCTCGCTCTCGCAGTCCCACCCGCGCTCGTGCTCGCCTTTCTGCTCTGGCAGGCGAGCCAGCTTCCCGGTTGGGGAGCCACCTGGTTGCTGCGCCCTCGTGTTCTGCGCGGCTTCGTGATCGGGAACATCGTTCTGGGTAGCTACCGGGCTGTCGCACTGCTCGATCTCGTGCGTATCGCTCTCCTGGAGCGGAGTCGAAGCGGTGCGGGGAAACACAGACCGTACTTGGTGCTCGCAGCGCTGCTCGTGGGGTCGGTCGTCGCTCCTCATGGTGCAGCCGGCTTGGTACTCGCGCGCTGGTCACACTTCCTCGATACGACGTTTCCCGCTGCAGCCGAAAGTTCGATCCAGCCTTTACCCGTCGCTGCGTTGCCAGCAGGTCCGCGGGACTCGACGTTCGCTTCGGCACAGACGACCTTGATCGTGCCGACGCCGAGTCCATTTTCCACTCAGGCAGCCCTGCTTCCGCCAAACCGCGAGCTCCCTCCGGCGCAGCAGCGGATTGCGTCTACGCCGGGAGCGGAGGTTCCTCCAGCGATATCGGTTCCGCAACGGACTCCCAGCGCAATCGAACCTGCCCTCGCTGACGGTCGGATCGTCGTGCTCCTGGTCGGTACGGATGCAGGGCCGGGGCGATGGAGCGCTCGTGCTGACACGATCATCATCGCTGCCCTCGATGTGGAGTCCGGGCGCGGCGGGCTGTTCGGGGTGCCGCGCAATCTGGTCGGACTCCCCATTCCGCGAGAACTGGCGGATCTGTATCCGGACGGCTCTTGGCCGGGATTGGCCAACGCGCTGTACACGCTCGGCTCGCAGCGAGCCGAGCGGTTCCCGAATGCTGTCGATCCGGGCGCGGCTGCACTCGCGCGCTCCCTGGAGCAACTGATCGGCATACCGATCGACTACAGCGTCGTGGTGGACATGGGTGGTTTCGTGCGCGTCGTGGACGCGTTGGGAGGTGTGACCATCGATGTCCCGCGGCCGGTCTCGACGTGGCTTTCGCCACCCCTGTCCGGTGAAGACTGGGTGTACTACGAGATCCCAGCCGGGCGACAGCATCTCGATGGACATGCAGCGCTCGCCTACGCCCGCTCCCGCACGGGGACGAGCGACTACGACCGGATGCAACGCCAGCGCTGCTTGCTCGGCGCGCTCTGGCGCCAAGCGGACTGGCCCACGGTGCTGTTTCGGTTGCCACAGCTGCTCGCTGCGGTCGAAGGGGCTGTCCGCACCGATATTCCCCGCGAGGCATTACCCCAGCTCGCCCGGATCGCACTCGGTGTGCGCGCTGAGGCGATCGTGACGCTCGGCTTCACTCCTCCACGGTATGTCGCTGGCTGGGCACCCGGTGGGTACCCGATTCCGGACCGTGACCGGATTCGGAATGCGATCGAGGACGCGCTCGCTGGGTCGGTCGAACCGGAACCAGAAACGCGTCTAGCGAGCAGCTGTTCCTGGTCACCCTGACGTCATGCCGGAGCGCTCGCCACAGCGCCGACCGGGGAGCGAGCTCAGTAGGTCGCCGGCCGGGAGAGCTAGACCGCGGTGAACGGCTCTCCCTGAGCTGCCGGCGAGCGGCTGCCCCGAGCGTGGTGCGACCTGGGCTGGTGGGCTGGCGCGTGGCGTGCTCAGCGGCGTCGGCATCGTGGCGGGACCAGCAGCCGGACTCGGCGATGGCACGACCGTTGGGACAATGGTCGGTGCGGGAGTGACCGTAGCAGCTGGGGGCGAGGGCGTCGGCTGAGCGGTCGGTGTAGGATTCGGTATCGTCCATTCGGAGACATGGATCGTTCCCTGCATTCAGAGGGCCTGATAGTTGCCGACCGGGCACTCCATTTCCCAGTCAACTGACGCGCCGAAGGTGAACGTGGCCTCTCTTGGCTCGCCAGGCAGGAGATTCGTCGCGAACGACCGTTGTTGAATCCCGCGGAACTCCAGTTTCACCACCAGATCG